>JAPUIN010000356.1 GCA_027297005.1 Acidobacteriota bacterium | reverse complement strand
GCGGCATTGGGAGGCCTGATTCAGGTCTTCGTGCCGGGCGCCCATTATGAGATTCTGGGCGGGATCTCGATCCTCCCGCCGAGCCTCGGAGGCTCGACGCTCGGCGATCCCGGCCTGCTGGCCGAGTGCCTGATCCTGGCGCTGCCGATCGGCGTCGGCGCGGCGATTCTCGCATCGGGGTGGAGGCGGGTGGCCTGCGGCGCCGGGATCGGAATCGTCCTCACCTGCCTGATCTTCACCGGTCGCCCCGAAGGGTGGATCGCGGCCCTGCTCACGGCCGGCCTTTTGATTCTGACCCGGGTGGTTCAGGCCCTGCAGTCGGACCGGGGATGGCGCGCTCTCATCCCCGATCTCGGAAACCAGAGCACATGGGCCCTGCTGGCGGCTCTCATCATCGTGATCCTGATCGCCTCGCTGTCGCGCTGGACCACCTTCAGCCCGACCGGCGCCCCGACGGCACCTCTCGAAGAGACGACGCTTCTCTCACCCACCACGGGGGACCCGGATCAGGATCGCATGGCCGCGACGCGCGGCACCCTTGCGATGCTTCGTGCTCATCCGATGGGGGTGGGGCCGGACAACTGGCGGTTCGCATTCCTGCAATTCGCCTGGACGAAGATCGACTCTTCTCCGTTCAGTCTGAGCCACCAGGCGATTCACTGCGGGAACAATTTCCTCGAGGTGGCCGCCGAGACCGGCATCCTCGGCGGTCTCGCGTTTCTCGGTCTCGTGCTCATGATTCTGATCCAGGCCGCCCTGGCGGCCCGGGATGCCCCTCCTCCGTGGAGCTACGTGGGATACGTGTCATTCAACGTGGTGGCGGCGATCGTTTTCATGTCATTGCTCGGCGCTCCGTTTGAGGAGCCGACCCCTTCTTTCATCTTCTGGATGTCGGCCGGTCTGATCCAGGTCGCCTTGGCCCATGCGCCGCGCCCGGGGGGACGCCTCTCCCTGCTGTGGGTTGAAGCGCGCGAGCCGATCCCGATCCGACTCCGTCGCCGCCGGATCGGTCTCGCGGCAGGAGCAATCGGCCTCGTGCTCGTCGGATGGATTGGGTGGTGCGCCTTCAATCGCGTGCGGGCCTCCCACCAGGCGTTGTACGCCCAGGCCGCATATTCCGCGGAGCAGTACGAAGATGCGGCCCGCAGGCTCGGGCAACCGGAGCTCGCGAGCTCGCCCGATCCGATCCTCCGCGCGCGCGCGGGAAGCTCTTACCTGCGGCTAGGGTTTCCGAAGCACGCGCTGCGAGAGTTCACCGAAACGCTGGAGCGGGCACCCTTCTTCCTGGCGGCCTACCTGGGGCGGGCTCTCGCGTATGAACACCTCGGCCGATACAACCTTGCCGAGGAGGATCTCAACCGGGCGTTCGCAATCTGGGCCGACAATTTCGAGACTCTCATGTCCCGCGCGCGGCTCAATACGACTCGCGGGCGTCTCGAGGTTGCGATTCAGAACTACATGGAGATCACCCGTCGTGAGCCGGAAATGGCCGAGCCGTTCTTTCGCGTCGGCCTGATTTTCCTGCGGCGCAACCAACTGGACGAGGCGATTCAGGCGTTCCGGCTGGGCCGGAAGAAGGACCCCCGTTATCCGCGTCTGGCGATGCATCTCGGCGACGCGTTTTACAGGAAGGGGCTGCTCGACATGGCGCTGCGGCAGTTCCAGACGGCGGTCGGGCAGGATCCCGGGGATGTCGATGCCCGGCTGAAGATCGCCAACACCCACCATGCGCTCGGCGACGGGTGCCGGACGCTCAAGGCGCTGGAAGCGGCCCGGGAACTCGAGACCGACACGGCCCGCCGGGGACAGATCCTGGACCTGATCGAGAAGGTCAGGCCCGACTGCGACCGCTAGGGTTCGGGCAGCGCCCGGCGCTATTGTGCCGCCGGACCCCGGAAGTCAGCGACCCTGACGCTTATTAATGAATGCCTCGAGAGCCCGGCGCTCCTCCGGAGACACCTCCAGGAAGCGGACCCCCATGCCGGGCAGGAGGTAGCTGCCCGCCACAGGAAGGGCGACCCGCATCACCTCGGCATCGAGGGTGATCGGCGCACCCTTTTTCGACAGATGAAGAGTCACTTTCAGCCGGGCCCCGACCGCCAGGGGATCCGAGGTCTTGATGAATGCCCCGTTCGGACTGAGATCCTTGGTGTAGGCGGTGACCTCCTCAGATCGCGTGCGATACCGGAGACGGAGACTGGTCGGAATGCGACCCTCCTCCCTCTCACGCAGCTCCACAAAGCGTCGCACGCGCGCGAGGAACTCCTTCTGGGCGACCGGTTTCGACAGAATGTCGTCGCATCCCGCCTGGCGGCACCGCTCGGTCATCTCCCGCGGGGCGACGAGAACGACCGGGATGGCTCGCAGAACCGGATCGCTCTTCAGCGTCCGGCACAGCTCGATGCCGCTTGGATCGTCGGTCGAAGCGTCGAGAAACACGAGGTCCGGCTTCTCCCTGTGGCAGGCGGCCAGCGTTTCCTCGCCGCGGCTCGCCGTGATAATGCGACAACTCGTGCGCCGCAGGTAGTTCTTCAACAACTCCACATAGCGCCGGACGTCATCGACGAGGAGGATGCGGGCGATCTTCTCCTGCGCGCCGGTCCTCACCGGATCAGGATCGGGCGTGATATTCGACATTCAGTCACGTCCCCCCGCCCGCCGCTCCAGCAGGCGGCCGATGCAGAAGATCACGCTTCCCGCGAGCAGGAATCCGAGTTCAGCGTTCATGTTGTTTTCGAGGAAACCGTACACGATGAGGGCGATGCCGAGCGTCAGCATCCCCACAACCTCGAGAATCTTCCCCATCACAGGCAGCATGGACGGTCAATATACCGGGTTCCGTCCACGACTCCAAGCCGGTCGACGGAACCGTTCGCCGCCACCTCGTTGGGGTAGGATCATGCG
>JAPUIN010000355.1 GCA_027297005.1 Acidobacteriota bacterium | reverse complement strand
ACTGTAGGTTCCTTCGACGGCCGCCACGCGCCCGAGCAGTGCTCCCGACAGTATGAAGACGATCAGGCCGGCAGACACGCCGAGCAGTACCTTGCGGTCGATGGTGATTTTCATTGGTTCGGCCTCCGGCTTCTGACGCGGCATTCGACTGCCTGTGACCGCCTCGTGCGGTCCGGTTCGATCGGCGCCGCGGGACTATTCAGGGCGCAACCACGGCGACGGATCCTGCGGCTCGCCGTCGTGTCGTATCTCAAAGTATAAGGCGGGAGTGTCAAGCGTTCCACTCTCCCCCGAATGGGCGATGATATCCCCCTCGAAAACCTCCTGCCCCACGGCCATCAGCCGGTCTCCGAGGTGACCGTAGATCGACAGATAGTTGTCGGCGTGGTCGACGACGATCAGCTGGCCGTAGCCGCGAAACCAGTCGCTGAACACGACCTGGCCGTCGAATACCACACTCACGGCGCTCCCCGGCTCGCAGGCGATGTCGACCCCCGGATGCGGCACCTCGGTGCGAAACCGCGGATGTTTTACATTTCCGAACGGCACCAGCAAGCGGCCTTCTGCCGGGCGGATCAGCAGGCCGCGGAAACGTTCAAAACCGCGTGAAACCTCCATCCCGGCCGGATTCGCTTCACCCAGTGATCTGAGCATCGCCTGAATGCTCTGCTCTACTTGAAGCAGCTCCTTCATGACATTGTGCTGCTCAGACCGCCCGTTGCGTACCTGCTCGAGCAGCGCAGTCTTCTCACGCCTGGAGCGCAGTTGCTCCTGTTCGCGTTCCGCCAGTGCGTCGCGCAGCCTGGCTAGGGTCTCCCGCGTGGTTCGCAGCTCTTCCAGGGCTTCGTCCATACGGGCGCGGTCGGTACGCAAGGTCTCGATACGCTCCCCTTCGAGAAGGCTGAGGGTCTCCACCACACGCTGCGCCGAAGCAACTTCAGCAGGGGAGGCCGATGCGGCCATGACTTGCAGGTATCTCACCGGTCCGCTCTTGTACACTTCGCGCAGCCAACCGGCGACCGCTTCCTCGGAGGCATCGAGCTCACGACGAATGACTGCGGCGCGACGGTCTGCTGCGTGGTGCGCCAGGCGCGCCGAGTCGGCCTTGAATTGCAGCGATTCCGCTTCACGCCGGAACAGAGCAATCCTGAGATCGATCTCATCCAGGGCGTCGACGATCGAACCGGCGGTGGTATCCGCCTGCTGCAGGTGGGCGCGGATTTCCTCAATCTCGGACTGAATTCGATGCAGCCGGGTTTCCTCCGCACGCCGCCGCGCCTGGAAATCGCTGGCCGGTTGAGAGCCCTCGGCGCGGGCGACCGTGGTCAGTGTCGGGCAGAAGCTCAACGCCAGGAGCACCAGTGTGAGCCGACCGGCTCGAACCGACGCGGATCGCCACCGCGTGGCTATCTGTCTGCGTTTCAAAGGGTTACAAAATGGCATCACGGCATGAATTATAGGTCAAACGAGCCCGGTGTTCAATGTTCCAAGGACCATCATGCGCAGGTGATAATCCGTCCGGAGACGAGGTCACATTCGTGAATTCAGGCGATTACGGTATCGGCACAATCACCGGCCTTAGGTGAGGCGGTGGCCGAGAATGCGCTCGATGTCGGTCATCGGGATGGCGCCCCGGCGCACCACCCGTGGTGGTGAGATGGTCAGATCGAGCACCGTTGAAGCGGCTCCCCCTGTGGTCTCCCCGCCGTCGAGGATCAGGGCCACCGAGTCACCGAGCGCCTCCTGCACCTCCTCAGCCGAGCTGGGTGCCGGTCTTCCGGAACGGTTGGCGCTGGTCGCAATGATCGGTCCGCCGGCCGCCCGGGCCAGGCCGGTGGCGACCTTGTGCGGAGAAATCCTGATCCCGACCGAGTGCCTTCCTCCGAGCAGGCGCGGCGGCAGGTCATCGGCAGCCGGCAGCACCAGAGTCAGCGGCCCGGGCCAGAATGCCTCTCCCAGGCGTTGCGCTCCGACCGGGAACTCGCGCACGCAGAGCATGACCACATTTTCGTCGCCCAGGACGAGCGGCAGCGCCAGTTTCTCCGGACGCCCCTTGGCTTCGTAAATCAGTTCGATGGCTGCGACGTTGCGCGGCAGGGCACCGAGGCCGTAAAACGTCTCCGTCGGGTAGGCGACCAGCAGCCCCTTACGCAGCATCTCGCCGGCGCGGGCCAAGAGGCCCGGGTCGGGATTGTTGGGATCAATCGACTCGATTTGTCGCATGGGTATCGCCGACGTTGGCTGTATCCTGTTGCTACTATAGCGCAACGGCAGCCGCTGCGCCCAGGGGGAAGCAGGTGAGCAAGCAAGAGACCGGTAGCCGGGCGCAACGAATTGCCAGCGCTCCGAACCGCCTGATCCGCGAGGCGCGGGCACTCGAACGGGATCGTTCGAGGCGCGTCGACGCCGGGCTGTACCTCGCCTGGGGGGTTCATCCGGCGCAGGCGACGCTGCGACGGCAGGTCGAGGTGGTGCGCGCCCTGATTGGTCCGGCGCTCGAGCGGACCGATGAAGGAACCGCTCTGTTGCGCGATCTCGAAGCGGTCTGCCCTGAGGTCATTCACACCACCGGAACGTTGCTCGATACGATCATCGCCGGGTGCGGCGACCAGGGGATTCTGCTCATCCTGCGCCGGCCGGTCCACGACCTGCAGGGGATCCTCACCCGCGCCCCGACCATGCTACTGGTCGCCCACGGCATCCAGGATCCGGGCAATTTCGGATCGATCGTCCGCACCGCGTGCGCTTTCGGAGTCAACGGCCTGATTGTGCTGGAGGGGTGCACCGACCCGTACTCGAGCCGCGCGGTGCGCGCCGCCATGGGGGCCCAACTCTGCCTGCCGATCGCCTCATCCACGGTCACCGAGGCGATC
>JAPUIN010000354.1 GCA_027297005.1 Acidobacteriota bacterium | reverse complement strand
TCACGCCGCCGTCGACGGCGGTGATCAGGTTCGGGCCGGTCAGACGGAAGGTGTGGGTCGCCGACGTTCGCGTCGTGTTGTCGATGAGCGGCTCGCCGGTCGCGATGTCGTCCCATACGAGGAGGCCCTGCGCCGGGTTCTCGCGAACGGAGTTCGGGTTCAGGATGAACGAGTCTGGCCAGTTCGACAGCGGCAGCACCTGGGTCACCACGACGCGGCCGTACCCCTGTTCGTTGTTGCCGATGATGCCGACGGCGTCCGACTGGATGACCCCCAGGTTGAGCGCGCGCGCCTGGCCCAGATTTCTATCGGAGCTGGTCGGGAAATCGGTCTGCGAGCTCTGCTCGAGGAAGTTGGCGCTCGCGACCAGGGCCGCCTTGACGAGCGCGCCCGAGAGCTCCGGCATCCGATCGGCCGCGTTGCGGCCGGCGGTCGGATAGAACCCCTGCGCGAAATAGTCGCGCACCAGAGCCCCCGCGCCCGCGGCGTAGGCCGACGAGAAAGACGTCCCGAAGTTCAGCTCGTCCAGCTCGTGCTCCACCGGCCCGGCATTGTCGTTGTCCGAGGAACGGAACACGGCGACGCCACCGGTCAGCGGCACGGCGAAGATCCCGTTGAAATCTTCGCCGGGCGCCATGACGATCGGGGCGGTCCGGAGCGACGCGGCCGTCGCCGGCCCGCGGGAGCTCCACGCCGAGCCGACCTCCTCTTCGTTAAAGTCCCCTGCGAACGTCTGCATGTCCATGCGGTGGCTGCCGACCGAGACGATGTTCTTCGCCGTCGCGGGGGGCGGGATCTGCAGACCCGAGGGGATGTTGGGGTCGTTATCGAGAGAGGAGCCGTTGAACAGATCGGGATAGAGCCGCTCGGCGCGATTCGACGGACTGGCTCCCTGGCTCCCGACCGGAACGAAGACCATGTAGTCCCGGTTGTTGACGAGGAAGGTGTCGATCTGGGAAGCCTCGATGGAATAATTGCCGTTCTGCGAATTCGTGAGCAGGTTGTCGAAGTTCGGGACGCCGAACGGCATCACGTGCAGGTGAACGTTGTCCCCTGCGTCGCGCGCCGCGGCCATGCGAGCGGCGAGGTTCCCCGGCGTGATGTTCCCTCCGCGCTCGATCAGTTCATCGAAGGTGCACCGCGACGGAGCGGCGGCGTCCTGCATGAGGATTCGCGCGCCGCGCGCCACCCCGTCCATGTTGATCCCGACAATCATCGGGATCCCGACCGGCAGCGTTTTGGTGGCAAACACCCCGATCTCCGTCGGCGAACCGGCGATCGCCCCGGCCACGACGTTGCCATGCGTTCCGGAGCCGGACAGGATCGCGTCGCAGGTCTGACCGCTGTCGGCCACGAACTGGATCCCGTGCACCTTACGATGCGCCGGTCCAATCGGGCGGATGAACGGGATCTCCGGCTGCGTGGCCGTCTCCGAGAACTGCGCCGAGTCGACGCTCAACCCGTTGTCGAGCACCGCCACGATCTGGGGCGGCACGGTATCCGATCCGTCGTTGACCCGCCTTCCGTCTCCGTTCGTGTCGATGCCGCCGCCATCGATCCCGATGTCGTGATAGGGACGGGCCCCGAGCGTGTCCTCGACGCTCCCGACCATCACCAGACTGGTCCCCTCGGCGTTGGAGAGGAGCATCTCGGGGACTTCCTGGATGGCGCGCACCGTGACGAGGCGCGCGATCGCAGGGATGCGCCCGGTCAGCACCGTCGCCTGCAGAATAGTGCCGTCGCTGGCGAAGTCGCCCACCGCATCACGGCCGACAACCGACTCGACCTCTGCCCTGAACCGGAGGATCTCTTCGGACCGCGCACCTGGCCAGGAGGCGATCATGATCTCGAGCTTGCGCTCGCGCGCCCTCTTCTCCTGAATGAACGGCACCCGTCCCAGCCCCCGATCGATCTTGAAGCCGTCGTGATACGGCATCATCGCCTCGACGTACGGCAGGTCGGCCAGCGCGTCGAGCTGTTTGCGTTCGACGCCGCGCAGGATGAACCCACGATCCTCCATGGTGCCGACGACACGGCCGAAGGCGGACAGCTCACGTTCGATACCGGCCGGCCCACGCCGGCGCAGGGCGCTCGCTTCGATCTGGACAATGTTGACCCCCGGCGCGAGGCCCCCGCGCCCGGGGCGGGTCACCATCGTGGGCCGTCGCAGGGATGCCGGCAGCTTCTCCAGCCCCTTCGGATCGCGCGGGTCGTAAACCCCCAGGCTGGTCAGCAACAGACCCTGGCGGTGAGATGGCAGATCGACCGATTTGAACTGCGCTCCGAACGGGGACAGGCCATCGATCCGGGCGTGACCGCTTGGGCGCCGGTTGCGTTGGAAGTAGAAGTAAGACGAACCCGGGTCGAACGGGTCGAAGGCAGTCCTTAGCCTGCGCCCTCCCGCAAATCCCTCGGGATCGCCTGCGGCATTGTCTCTCCCTGCGAGGGAGGTCGCGAATCCAACGAGGAGCATGGTGACGAGGACCAGCGAGAGACCGGCGAGAGCAGCCGCCAGCCTGGGGCGGGGGAACCTGGACATTTACATATCCCTCCGGTGCATAAAGCAAAACTCCCGAGGCACGCCACCACCGCGGCATGCCAGGAGCGGGGAATGGTCACGATCACGAAAGCTGCATCCGAGCCAGCGCCCCGGGTTTTTGATTCACATACGGCCAACCCCTTGCTCTGTCAACGACTTTGTGGCCTTCGTCGTGCGCGAGATGGGTGCCGTTTCACGGCACCCATGCATCCGCCCGTCTGTCCGCACCCGGCCTTGATTGCGATCGCTCCATGATCCGCCCCGTAACCCTCTGGATCCGCTGGAATTGCGCCCCTGAAGCACTTTCCGGTAACATGCCCACGCCATGTTCAAAACGATCGAGTGGACCGACGATGGAGTCGTGATGCTTGACCAGCGCCGACTCCCCGGGGAGGAGATCTATCTGACCCTGAGGAGTCCGGAGGAGGTCGCTTCGGCGATCCGCGACATGGTGATCCGGGGCGCCCCAGCAATCGGTGTCGCCGCGGCGATGGGGATCGCGCTGGGTTTTTGCCGCGACTCCTCGGGCGATCCTCCCGAGGAGCGTTTCGAACATCTCGGGCGCCTGTTCGCCTCGACCCGTCCGACGGCAGTGAACCTGTTCTGGGCGATCGAGAGGATGCGCCGATGCTTCGAGCGCCAGCGCGAGGCCGATCCGGATCGCGTCGTCGAGGCCCTGCGTGTGGAAGCGCTCACGATCCAGAGGACCGACGTCGAGAACAACCGAAAAATGGGAGCGCTCGGCGCCGAGCTTCTGCCCGACAGGACGCGCGCCCTGACCCACTGCAACGCGGGCGCACTGGCGACCGCCGGGTACGGAACCGCGCTCGGAGTGTTCCGGGCGGCGGTCGAAGCCGGCAAGCAGGTAACGGTGTACGCGGACGAGACGCGGCCGTTCCTGCAGGGGGCCCGGCTGACCGCGTGGGAGCTGCAGAAGGACGGCATTCCGGTCACCGTGCTCGGGGACGGCATGGCGGGACATCTCTTCCAGAAGGGATCGATCGACCTGTGCGTCGTCGGCGCCGATCGGATCGCGCGCAACGGAGACGTGGCCAACAAGATCGGCACCTACCCGGTGGCGGTGCTGGCGAAGGAGCACGGCGTGCCGTTCTACGTCGCGGCGCCAACCTCGACCGTCGATCTGGAGACCGCGTCGGGGGACGGCATCCCGATCGAAGAGCGTGACCCGGATGAGATGAGCCATTTCGCGGGACAGCGCATCGTGCCCGAGGGAGTGCCGGTCCTGCATCCCGCGTTCGACGTCACGCCGCACCGCCTGATCGCGGCGATCATCACGGAGGCCGGGATCGCCCGGGCCCCTTACGACCGCTCCCTGCCCGCTCTGTGCGATGCCGCCGCCTCCCCGGCGCGCGCCGGCCGCTGAGCCCGGCCCGCTGCCATGACCGAACCGAACATCCTCGGAATCGAGACCTCCTGCGACGAGACGGCCGCGTCCGTCGTTCGCGGCCGTGAGATCCGCAGCAACGTCGTCGCCTCGCAGGTCGACATTCACCGCGAATACGGCGGGGTCGTGCCGGAGCTCGCGTCTCGCCACCACCTCGAGCGCATCGATGCGGTGATCGACATGGCGCTAAAGCGCGCCGGTATCGCGCTGAGCGGGATTGATGCCATCGCCGTGACGTTCGGCCCCGGGCTGGTCGGACCCCTTCTCGTCGGTCTGCAGGTGGCCAAGGCGATCGCCTACGTGCGGGGGATCCCGCTGCTGACGGTCAACCACCTCGAGGGGCATCTGCGATCGGTCTGGCTGGAGCACGGCGCCATCCCGACTCCGGCGCTCAGCCTGATCGCCTCCGGCGGGCACACCTCGATCCATCTGTCACGCGACGAGGAGGGTATCGAGCGCCTCGCGCGCACGCGCGACGACGCGGTCGGCGAGGCGTTCGACAAGGTGGCCAAGCTTGTGGGCTTGGGGTACCCGGGCGGTCCGGCCATCGATCGCCTGGCGCCGACCGGCAACTCGACCGCCGTGCCGCTGTCGGCGCCGCGCATGAGCGACGGCAGCCTCGACTTCTCATTCAGCGGATTCAAAACGGCGGTGCTGCGCCACGCGCAGGCGCACGAGTTGCAGCGTGACTATCCCGCGGGCGAGCCGGACCAGAAGACCCGTGATCTGCTCGCCTCGTTTCAGCGCTCGGTCGTCGAATTTCTGGTCGGGCGGGTGATGACCCTCGCCCGGCGTGAGAGGGTCCATTCGATCTGCCTCTCGGGTGGCGTCGCCTGCAACTCTCTCCTCCGGGCGCGTATGGTGGAGGAGGCCGCGAAGGGTGGTTACCGCTCGTTCGCCGTCAGCCCCGAGCTCGCCGTTGACAACGCCGCGATGATCGCCTTCGTCGGCGCCCGCAAGCTGAGCCTCGGCGAGATCGCCGATATGACCCAGAACGCCGATCCGAACCTCGAGTTGTGAAGGCCCCCATGGACTCCCGGACGATCCGTAATTTCTGCATCATCGCCCACATCGATCATGGCAAGACGACCCTGTCCGATCGGATCCTGGAGCTGACGGGCGCCCTGTCCAAACGGGAGATGGACGACCAGGTTCTGGATGACATGGATCTGGAGCGCGAGCGCGGCATCACCATCAAGGCGCACGCGGTCGCCCTCGACTATCGCGCGCGGGATGGCGTCCTCTACCGGCTGAACCTGATCGACACGCCCGGCCACGTCGACTTCGCCTACGAGGTCTCGCGATCGCTATCGGCCTGCGAGGGGGCGATGCTGGTGGTTGACGCGACGCAGGGGGTGGAGGCGCAGACGCTGGCCAACTCGTACATGGCCGCCAATCAGCACCTGATCCTCCTGCCGGTGATCAATAAAATCGACCTGCCATCGGCCGAGCCGGAGCGGATCCAGGAGCAGATCGAGAACATCATCGGCATTTCGGCCGAGAACGCCATTCACTGCTCCGCCAAGGATGGGACCGGCGTCACCGAGATCCTCGAAGCGATCGTGCGTGACGTCCCCCCGCCGCGGGGCGAGATCGACGCGCCGCTCAAGGCACTCATCTTCGACTCGTGGTTCGACCCGTACCGCGGCGTCATCGTGCTCGCACGGGTCATCGATGGAATCGTGAACAGGAAGATGCGGATCAAGCTCATGGCGACGAAGAGGGAGTATGACGTCGAGGAGATCGGCCTGCTGCGCCCCAAGCGCGTGCCGGTCGATTCGTTGTCGGTCGGCGAGGTCGGCTTCATCGTCGCCAACATCAAGGACGCCACCGAGGTGAAGATCGGGGACACCATCACCGGGAGCCGGCAGCCCACAGCCGACCCCTTCCCCGGCTTCCTCGAGATGCAGCCGATGGTGTTCTCGGGGCTGTTCCCGATCGGTGAGACCAGTTATGACGTTCTGCGCGACGCGCTCGACAAGCTGCGCCTCAGCGACTCGTCATTTTCCATGGAGCCGGAGACCTCCGACGCCCTCGGGTTCGGGTACCGCTGCGGCTTCCTCGGCCTGCTGCACATGGAGATCGTGCAGGAGCGGCTCGAGCGACATTTCGGACTCGAGCTGATCAACACCGCCCCGTCGGTCCGCTACCGGGTCACGACGACCGACGGCGAGGTTCGAGAGATCAGCAATCCGGCGAAGCTTCCGCCGCCCCAGAAGATCGACAAGTGGGAAGAGCCGGTCATCACCGCCCTCATCCTGTCGCCGCCGGAGTATCTCGGCGGTATCCTCTCCCTCTGCCAGGACAAGCGCGGCATTCAGAAGGAGCTGAAATACGTCACGACGAGCCGCGTGCTGGTGACGTACGACCTGCCGTTCAGCGAGGTGGTGATCGATTTCTACGACCGACTGAAGACGATCACCCGTGGTTACGCCTCCCTCGACTATCACCACACCGGCTGGTGGACCTCCAAGATGGCGAGGCTCGACATCCTGGTCAACGGCGAGCCGGTCGACGCCCTGTCGGTCATCATTCACCGGGAGCTCGCGGCCCAGAAAGGTCGCAACCTGGTCCAGCGCCTCCGCAAGTTGATCCCGCGCCAGTTGTTCGAGGTGGCGATCCAGGCCGCCATCGGCGGGAAGATCGTCGCGCGTGAGAACGTCGCCCCCCTGCGCAAGAACGTTCTCGCCAAATGCTACGGCGGAGACATCACCCGCAAGCGCAAGCTGCTCGAGAAGCAGAAGGAGGGGAAGCGGCGGATGAAGAAGGTCGGCCGCGTCGATATCCCCCAGGAAGCATTCCTCGCGCTGCTCAAGGTCGATTAGCGGCGACCGGCGCGCGCCGCTGCGGGTGCCCGCCATGACGGCCACTGCACCTTCTCGCTATGTACCCCGGTAAGAAATTTGGGTTACCCGCGCGAAGGCGGCCGCTCCTGCAAGTGCGCGATGTGCAGCCGAAACAACCGCGCGACCCGGTCCATCTCTGATGACATTCCACCTCTTCGCGACAATTCGAAGCGAGGTCGGATACCGCCGGTGGGGCCGGTGTCCGGTTGACGAGAACCGGTTCGGCATCCCCATTCACCGAACCATGGCCTCCTATTCATTGTCGAGACGCGGAGGATCGGGCCGGATCGAGTTCGTGGTAGGGACAGGTCCCCCGCGCTCTGGCGCTCCAGGAAGACTTATGGTATGGTCCCGGGCTTCAGACCAGAGACGTTTGATCGTAAGACCATCGATGGCGACGCCATCTCAAGCATGAGGAGGGATTCGATGAAACGCACCCGGAGTGCCTACTTTGCGACCGGAATCTTGGTGCTCCTGGTGGGCGCATTCGGTTCCACCACGTCCGCGAAGGTCGAGGAAAATACGACGAACTTCGAGATTTTCGCCGGCAGCTACAGCCCGGGGCCGGATGAACTGGATAGCGAGCCGACGTTCGGTTTTCGATACGGTTTTGACTTTACCGAGAAGATGGGTCTTCAGTTCGAATTATCCCGGACCAGCGCCGACGACGATTTCACCATCGGAATGGTCACGGGGAACTTCGATCTCGACGTCACCTTTCTCGACGTTTCGTTCGTCCGGTATTTCAAGACGGATGGGAGGATCTCTCCCACCCTGTATGGTGGGATCGGGGGCGCGTTTCACTCGCTCGACCTGACCGCCTCGGGCCCGCTCGTCGCAGTTGCCTTCCAGAACATCGAGGACGACACGCTGACCGTGCACGCCGGATTCGGGGCGCGCATTCAGCTTGGGGAGAGCCGAGCCTACCTCAGGCCGCTCAGCCGGATCCGCTGGTTCGAGCAGCGCGAGGACGACGAGATCGACACGTATTTCTCGCTCGCCATCGGCTGGATCATCGGCGGGTAAGATAACTGTACGTCGTCAA
>JAPUIN010000353.1 GCA_027297005.1 Acidobacteriota bacterium | reverse complement strand
CGGCATCGCGGCCGTCGGCGTTCTGTGCCGATCCGGCCGCGACGACCGCGTGCCCGGCAGGCCGTGGTGTCGACCTCTGAATGGGCTGTCGGGGACGCCCCCTCGCGTTGACACCCCAAGAAGGGGGGTGCTAGGATCCGCGATCCTGTCGTGTGATATGTTCCTGTTTGTGAAAAACTTCACGAGGCGAGAATGCGGGTTCATGCCCCTCTCCGCTCCGGGAGCCAGGTGCCTGCGTGATCGACTACGTACCGATTGGGCTGCAGCTTCTGGCCGCGATCCTCCTCGCGGCGGCCATCCTCGGCCTCGCGTCGCTCCTCGGGCGCCCGGCCCGGCCCGGCACCACCGACCTGAGCCCCTATGAGTGCGGTCTGCCGCCGTTCGAACCAGCCGAAAAGCGTTACGCCGTGCGTTTCTATCTCGTGGCGATGCTGTTCATCCTGTTTGACATCGAGGCAGCGTTCCTCTACCCGTGGGCGATGGTCTTCCGCGAGATGGGGATGATGGCTTTCGTTGAGATGTTGATCTTCGTGGCGGTGCTGCTGATCGGCCTGATCTACTGCTGGCGGCGCGGCGCGCTGGAGTGGGACTGACGTCATGGGCGCCGGACCGTACATCGAGCCGAAACCGCCCCGGCACCTTGTCGAGCGCCTGAAGTCGAGCCTGCCTGGCGCGGTGCTCGAGGTGACCGAGTTCCGCGGCGAGCTGACGGTGCTCGTCCCGCGCGAGCGGATCGGCGAGATCGGCCGCTTCCTGAAGGAGGACGCCGAAGCCGATTTCGTGTTCCTGAGCTGCGTCCTCGGCATGCATTTCCTCGAGCGCGACTACGATTACGAGGTGGTGTACGAGCTGTATTCGCTCGAGAAAAACCATCGCCTGCGGCTGAAGCTGCGGCTGAAGGAGGGGGAGACGGTCCCCAGCGTGACATCGGTCTGGCCCGGGGCGAACTGGCCCGAACGAGAGGCCTTCGATCTCGTCGGTATCCGTTTTCAGGGACATCCGGATCTCAGGCGCATCATGATGCCGGAGGATTACGAGGACCATCCCCTGCGCAAGGACTTCGACGTGGAGGGTGGTCCGACCAGCATCGATCCGAAGGGCCGCGCCGCCTCACGCGGCTATCGCGACATGGAACACGCCTGATGGACGACGCGAATATACCCGAGGGTCTGCCCGCCATGCCTCCCGCGCTGCCGCGCGACGAGGACGCTCTTCACGGCGACAGGATGGTGCTCAACATGGGGCCGTCCCACCCGTCGACGCACGGCGTGCTGCGCCTCGTGCTGACTCTGGAGGGGGAGATCGTCAAGTCGGTGCAGCCGCACCTCGGCTACCTCCATCGCGGCATGGAGAAGATCGCCGAGACGATGACCTACCATCAGTTCATACCGTACACCGATCGTCTCGATTACCTGGCGCCCCTGTCGAATAACGTCGCTTTCATCCTGGCAGTCGAGAAGCTGATGGACATCAAGGTGCCGCCGCGGGCCGACGTCATACGTCTGATCTGCTGTGAGATCGCGCGCATCTCGGCCCACCTGCTCTGGCTTGGAACGGCGGCGCTCGACCTGGGAGCGGCCACCGTCTTTTTCTACACCTTCCGCGAACGCGAGACGCTGTACGACATCATCGAGTCGTTGACCGGTGCGCGGCTGACGACGTCGTACCCGCGCGTCGGGGGACTGGCACGCGATCTGCCCGACGGGTGGACCGACAAGGTCTCCTCGTTCATCGATTCGTTCCCGAAGGCTCTCGACGAGCTGGACGCCCTGCTGAGCGGGAACCGGATCTGGATGCAGCGTACGCAGGGAATCGGCGTGATCTCCGCCGCGGACGCGGTCGCGTACAGTATGAGCGGGCCGAACCTTCGCGGATCCGGCGTCGCCTACGACGTGCGCAAGGCGCAGCCGTATCTCGGATACGAGAACTACGAGTTCGATGTGCCAATCGGCGAGGCCGGGGACGTCTACGATCGGTATCTCGTCCGCCTCGAGGAGATGCGCCAGAGCACCCGAATCCTGAAGCAGGCGCTCGATCGGCTGCCGGACGGCCCGATCTGTATCGACGATCCGAAGATCGTCCTGCCGCAGAAGGATACGGTCCTTCAGAAGATGGAGGAGCTGATCCAGCAGTTCATGATCGTCACCGAAGGGTTCCACCCGCCCGTCGGTGAGGTTTACCACGCCATCGAGGCACCCAAGGGGGAGCTTGGCTTCTTCATTCGGAGCGAGGGAGACAAGTCACCCTACCGGCTCTACATCCGCTCGCCGTCATTCATCAGCCTGCAGGCGATCGAGAAGATGTCAGTCGGTGGTCTGCTCTCCGACCTGATCGCGGTCATCGCCAGCCTGGACCCGGTGATGGGAGAGGTGGATCGGTGACGGCGCGCGCACGTGTGGCGGCCGGAGCGGAACCGTGATCGCGGTACGCGAAGAGACCGATCGGAAGATCGACGAGCTGCTGGGGGTCTTCCCGCGTAAGGGAACGGCCCTGCTGCCCGCCCTCTTCCTGATCCAGGAGGAGAAGGGGTACATCTCGCCGGAGTCAATGGAGTACGTGGCGGGGAAGCTCGATGTGTCGCCGGTCTTCGTCGCGGGCGTCGTCTCGTTCTACACCATGTTCCACACGAAACCGGTCGGGCGCCATCACATCCAGATCTGCCGCACCCTGGCCTGCGCGCTACGTGGTTGTCGCGCCGTGCTGCAGCACCTCGAGCAGCGGCTCGGGGTGCTCCCCGGTGAGATGACCGCCGATGGGAAGTTCTCGCTGGAAGCGGTCGAGTGCCTGGGGGCGTGCGACAAGGCGCCGATGATGCAGATCAACGACGAAGAGTATGAGATTCTCGATCCAAAAAAGGTGGACGAGGTCCTGGCCCGTCTCGAGTAGGGTCGTGCGGTGCGTCGCGGGAAACGGGTCTTAATCGAGGCATGATGAAGCATGGCGAGTGAACCGCTGCTGCTCAGGAACGTCGGAGTGGCCGACTCCTGGACGATCGATGCGTATCTGAAGTCCGGGGGATACAAGGGGCTCAAACGTGTCCTGAAGGAGTTCGAGCCGGAGGCGTTCGCGACCGAGGTGAAGAACTCCGGTCTGCGGGGCCGCGGCGGCGCCGGATTCCCCACCGGCGTGAAGTGGGGCTTCCTCCCGAAGACGAAGGATAAGCCGCGCTACCTGTGCGTCAACGCCGACGAGAGCGAGCCGGGAACCTTCAAGGATCGGCTGTTGATCGAAAAGGATCCCCACCTCGTGCTGGAGGGGATCATCGCCTCCTGCTTCGCTATCGATTGCCACACCGCCTTCTTCTACATCCGCGGCGAGTTCCACAAGGCGTACCGGATCTTCAAGCGCGCCGTGGAGGAGGCGTATGAGAAGGGCTTCCTCGGGGTGAACATCCAGCAGAGCGGGTTCGATCTCGATGTCATCATGTACCGCGGCGCCGGCGCCTACATCTGCGGAGAGGAGACGGCGCTGCTCGAGTCGCTGGAGGGGAAGCGCGGTCTGCCGCGCCTCAAGCCGCCTTTCCCCGCCATCGTGGGCCTGTATGGCTGCCCGACGATCATCAACAACGTCGAGACGCTGGCGAACGTGACGCTGATCGCCGAGCGCGGCGCCGAGTGGTACGCGTCGCTCGGCCGGCCGCCGAAGAACACCGGGACGAAGCTTTACTGTGTCTCCGGACACGTGAAGAGACCGGGCGTCTACGAGACGGAGCTCGGCGTCCCGCTGATGGAGCTGATCGAGGAGCACGCGGGAGGCATGCTCCATGCGGATCGCCCGCTCAAGGCGGTCGTGCCGGGCGGATCGTCGATGAGGATCCTGCCGGCATCGAAGTGCGACGTCCTGATGGATTTCGACTCGCTCATGGAGGCCGGGTCGATGCTCGGCTCGGCCGGAGTGATTGTGATGGACAGCGGAACGTGCATGGTGCAGGCGCTTCTGAACCTCGCCCGTTTCTACGCGCACGAGTCGTGCGGCCAGTGCACGCCGTGTCGCGAGGGGACCGGATGGATCGTGAAGATCCTCGAGCGGCTGGAGAGAGGCGGGGGGACCGAGAGCGACGTCGATCTCCTCTCCGCCGTGGCGAGCAAGGTTGAAGGACACACCATCTGCCCGTTCGGCGAGGCGATTGCCTGGCCGGTCCAGTCGTACGCGGCGGTCTTCCGCGATGAGTTTCTCGAGCATGTGAAGCGGCGCGGCTGCCCGGTGGGCGGTCCGAGCCTGGTCTGAGAGGACAATGCCCGGTCCGAACCCGAACGATCCGAACCAGCCCGAGCTTCCGACGCCGGGAGCGGACGAAGTCTCCCTGCTGATCGACGACCGACCGGTCGTCGTGAAGAAGGGAACCAACGTGCTGGAGGCAGCGGCCCGGCTTGGTCTCGAAGTCCCGCACTACTGCTACCACCCCGGACTGAGCATTGTCGGCAACTGCCGGATGTGCCTGGTCGAGATCGACAGAGTCCCGAAGCTGCAGATCGGATGCGCGACGCCGGCGACACAGGGAATGTCGGTCAGGACGAACACCAAGCGCGTGCTGGAAAGTCGCCAGGGGATCATGGAGTTCCTGCTGATCAACCATCCGCTCGACTGCCCGATCTGCGATCAGGCGGGCGAGTGCAGGCTGCAGCAATACTCCGCCGATCACGGCCGGGGCTTCAGCCGGTTCGAAGAGGAGAAGGAGCACTACGCGAAGCGCGAGGCGATCGGGCGCGACGTTACCTTCGACGCCGAGCGCTGCATCAAGTGTACGCGCTGTATCCGTTTCTGTGATGAGATCAGCCAGAGCAACGAGCTCGGCCTGTTCGAGCGGGGCGACCACGCCATCATCGGCACCTTCCCGGGCCGGCCGCTCGACAACCCGTACTCCGGTAACACCGTCGACATCTGCCCGGTCGGCGCGCTGACCTGGACGCCGTTCCGGTTCAAGGCGCGCGTCTGGTTCCTGAAGAATACCCCTTCGATCTGCGCCGCCTGCGCCCGTGGGTGCAACATCGATGTCGCCGTCTACAAGAACCGCGTCCAGCGTCTGACACCGCGCGAGAACATGGAGGTCAACCGCTACTGGATGTGTGACGCCGGCCGCTCCTCCTATGAGGACAGGGACGCGCTCCCCCGCCTGGATCGGCCGCACGTCCGGACCGGGGGGGAGGCGCCGCGTGCCGCCGCGTCTGACGAGGCGCTCGATCAGGCGGCGGAGCTTCTGAAGGGGATTATCTCCCGCCACGGCGAGAAGGCGACGGCAGCTCTCGTCTCGGCGCGCCTCACGACGGAGGATCTGCACGTCGTCCAGCGCACCCTGGTCGATGTGATCGGGATTCCGCGGGTTGCCGTGCTGCCGCACGAGGAGGATGAGGACGACCATCTTCTCATCCGCCGCGACAAGACGCCGAACGCGCGCGGCGCAGAACTGATCGGGTTGGGCCGGCCTGACGTCGGCCGAGTGAAGGAGATCGCGGAAGACGTCCTGGCCGGACGGGTGCGGGGCCTCGTCGTCATCGGGGAAGATCCCCTGGGGGACGGCCTGCTCGCCGACTCGGCGCTCGGTTCCCTCGAGGCGCTGATCGTCGTCGACCAATCGATGACCCGTACTGTCGACGTGGCCCACGTGGCGCTGCCGGCGTGCGCCTGGGGGGAAGTCGAGGGAACCTACGTCAACTTCGAGGGGAGGGTGCAGCGGACACGGGCGGCGCTCAGAACCGAGAATGAAGCGGAGCCGGTATGGCGGGTGTTGAGTGATCTCGGACGGCGCTTCGGGCGGTCCTCCGAGTATGCGTCGGCGTCGCGCGTCTTCGATGAGATTGCAGATCAGCGGCCGGCCTTCCGGGACCTGTCGCATAAGGCGCTCGGACGATTGGGCGCCCCCGTCAAGGGGGAGTGAGTTGGACGGCGGTCTGCAGCGGGTGATCCTCGAGGCGTCGATCAAGATCGCGGTGGTCTTCGGCGTCGTCATGACCACGATTGCTTATATGACCTGGGTGGAGCGCCGCGTCTCCGCCTGGATCCAGGATCGGCGCGGTCCGAACCGGGTCGGTCCGTTCGGGCTGTTGCAGCCTCTCGCCGACGGGATCAAGTTCCTGTTCAAGGAGGGGATCGTCCCGCACCAGGCGCACCGGGCGATCTATCTTCTGGCTCCGGCGATCCTGTTCGTCCCGGCGATGATCACCTTCTCCGTCGTGCCATTCGGGCCGACCGTTCGCGCCTTCGGTCTCGAGATTCCCCTGCAGGTCGCCTCCGTCGACAACGGTATCCTGATCATTCTGGCATTCACCTCGATGGGTGTTTACGGGGTCGCGCTCGCCGGCTGGTCATCCAACAACAAGTACTCGCTGATGGGTGGTCTG
>JAPUIN010000352.1 GCA_027297005.1 Acidobacteriota bacterium | reverse complement strand
GACGGCGAAGATGAAGTCGGTGTGCTGTTCCGGCAGAAACTGCAACTGCCCCTGGGTCCCCGACAGGAATCCTTTGCCAAGAATGCCGCCCGAGCCGACCGCGATGTGCGACTGGATCAACTGGTACCCGGCCCCCTTCGGATCACGGTTCGGCTCGATGAATGTCTTCACGCGCTCCTTCTGGTACGGCTTGAGATGACCCCAGCCGATCGGCAGGGCGAGCGCTGCGAACAGGGCCAGGATGATCAGCGTCCGGACCCGAATCCCGGCCAGGAAAATCGCTCCTCCCAGCAGAGGCGCGAAGGTCGCCGCTGTCCCCAGATCGGGTTGTCTCATGATCAGGAGGACCGGGATTCCGACGATCGCCGAGATCGCGGCAAAGTTCGCGAAGCCGAGCCCCTGCACGCGCTCGCGCCCCAGGTGGGTGGCGAGCATCAGAATGGTCGCCACCTTGGCGAGTTCCGATGGCTGGAGTTGGATCCCCCCGATACCGAGCCACGACTGGCTGGCGTTCACCGACCGGCCCACGATGAGGGTGAGCACGAGTAGAAGGATTGCGAAACCGTAGAAGACGTAAGCGAATTCAGCCAGCGTGTGGTAGTCAATGGTGAGGGCCACCGTGAGCCCGATCAGTCCGATCACCAGCCAGAGGCTCTGCCTCAGAAAGGGACCCGAAACGGCGGCCCCGGTGGTCGCCGAGTAAATGACCCCGAGCCCGACCGCGGCGACCGCCAGAACGGAGAAAAACAGGATGCCGTCGAAATTATCGAAGTGCCGACGCGCGAGCAATTGCCTCTCCTCCCGATTTCACATCCAGCTTCTCGAAGAAGCGCTCGAGGACCGCGCGGGCGATCGGCGCGGCGATCGTGCCGCCATGACCACCGTTCTGCACGAAGACCGCCCAGGCGATCTTCGGATCGTCCCGCGGCGCAAACCCGATGAACCAGGCATGGCTGCGGAGATTCTTGCGCATCTTGTCGGCATCGATGTCACGCGCGGCACGGGCCACCTGCGCGGTCCCGGTCTTGCCACAGACGTCCCGCCCGTTGAGGCGAGCCCGGCTCCCCGTGCCATCTGCGTTCACGACCCCCCACATGGCGTTCTTGATGAGTTGTAGGGTGCGCGGGCGCAGTTCGACGCGGCCCGCTAAGTAGTTGTCCTGCACCCGCTCCTCCACCCCTTCCTGGACCTCACGGGCGAGGACGATGTGCGGTCGGTATAGGATGCCACCGTTGCTGATCGCCGCGGCGAAGACCGCCATTTGCAGCGGTGTCACCTCGAGAGCACCCTGCCCGATTGACACCGACACGGTCTCGCCCGGGTGCCACGTCGGATCCGAGGGGACGGCGCGCCCCTCCCACTCCGGGTCAGGCACGTTGCCGGCCTCCTCATGCGGGAGATCGATCCCGGTGCGGCTCCCGAACCCGAACGCGCGGGCCCAACGCGCGATCCGCTCGATCCCCATCTCGTGACCGAGCTTGTAGAAGTAGATGTTGCACGAATGCACGATGGCCTCGCGCAGGTTGATCGAGCCGTGCCCCCCCCTGTTGATCGTCCAGCAGCGCAGTGATTTCCGACCGAACCGCCATGAGCCGGTGCAGTTCTCCACCCGGTCGGGCCCCGCGAACCCATCCTCGAGGGCCGCGATCGCCATGACGATTTTGAAGATGGATCCGGGCGCAAACTTCGAAACCGACGCCCGATTCTGGAGCGGGTGACGCCGATCGGTCATCAGGGCATTCCAGGTGTCCTGCGAAAACCGCCCCGCGAAGACGTTCGGATCGAATCCGGGCATGGAGGCCATCGCGAGCACCTCGCCGGACTGCGGATCAAGGAACACCCCCGAGCCCGCTTCGTCGCCGAACGCCTCCTCGAGCACGCGCTGCAGATCCATGTCGATCGTCAGGCGGATGGCATGACCGGGCGTCGGGCGACGCCCGACGTCGACCTCCTGGATAGTTCTCCCCAGGCTGTTGACCACGACCTGTTTCCAACCCCTGCGGCCGCGCAGCGCATCGTCATTGGACCTCTCGAGTCCCATCTGGCCGATGATCTCTCCCATCTCGATCTCGCCTGCGCCGCGGCTACCGATCTGCTCGTCGGACGCCTCACCAACGTGCCCGAGAATGTGGGCCGCGAGTGGACCGTGCTGGTAAAAGCGGCGCGCCTCAAGATCGACCGACAGCATCGGCAGCTCCAGGCGGCGCGACTCGATATAGGCTGCCTCGGCCAGGTCGACGTCCTCCTTGAGCACCACCGGGATGAAGGCGGGACGGCTACGATACCTCGACAGCCGGTTGCGAAGCGTCTCCTCGCTGGTCATCAGGATGCCGGACATTTCCGGGAGGAACGCTTTCATGTCGGGCACCGCCTCGCGATCGAGACGGATGTTGAAGGCGATCCGATTGCTGGCCAGGAGGCGCCGCTCCCGATCCGAAATGACGCCGCGCATCGGTCTCAGGGTGACGCGGCGCAGCCGGTTGTTGTCGGACAGCTTCAGGTAATGGTCAGCCTTGACGACCTGCAGGTACCAGAATGCCATGACGTAGAGGATCAGGACCGCAACGAACAGGGCCTGCACGACGCGGATCCGCCTGGTGAGCCTGCGTTCCTCATAAAAATCCTGCCGATCCTTGCTGGGGGGAAGAACCGAGAACGCGCTCACGGCAGCTTCGCCGCGATCCAGAAAACCAGCAGCCCGATGATTCCGTTCCCCAGGCCGCGTTGCAGCAGCTCTGAGGGACCGGGGAAGAGGAATCCCTGGCCGAGCGCAACCGACAGGCCGAGCTCGGTGAGAGGGTCGAGTATGGTCGCAGCCACGAGAATGCCGAACCGCGGGACCGCCAGGTTCAGCATGAAGAGAGAACCAAGCGATCCGATGAGATAGGCCATCAGTGTCTTCTTGAATCCGCCCAGGCCAAGGATCGCCCCGAGCAGCGAATCCTGCACGAGGCCCGCTCCGGTCCCCATCAGCATCGCACCAGATTGCGGCCGCGTCAGTCCGTAGTAGACGACGAGGATGGTGAACGGATCGCAGCGTCTCGCCAGCGCAGGCACGTAGGTGGCCAGCAGGACCTGCGCCATGCCGGTCGCCACGATGGCGAGAATCGCGCGTATGGAGACCTTCACCACGAGGCATCCCCGCCGTTGCGTGCAGCCGGGTGGAGCACCAGGACCTCCTCCACACGGAGAAGATCGACCTCGGGACGAACACCGACAAACCGCGTCAACCCCTCCCCTTCACCAAGATCGGTGACGACGCCGATCATCTGTCCCTTGGGGTAGATGCGATCGAGACCGGAGGTGATGATCACGTCCCCGACTTCGACGTCCGACAGTTCCATGACATACTCCATCCGGCAGCCGGACTCCCCCTCCCCGACGACCAGGCCCTGCACCCGGGTGCGCTGGATCAGCGCGGCGACACCCGAATTTGGATCGGACAGGGTCTGCACCTTGCTGATCGCCGGGCCGACCTCGACCACCCGGCCCACCAGTCCGCGGAGCGTCACCACCGGATCGCTCATGCGCACGCCGTGCCGCTCGCCCCGGTTGAGGAGAAGCGTTCGCACCCCATGGCCCGATCCGCGCGCGATGATTCGCGCCGCCGTCGAATCCATGTCCAAGCGATCCTGGAGATCGAGCAGACTCCGCAGGCGCTCCACCTCGTTGCGCATTTCCTCCAGGTCGTGCACCCGCGCGCGGAGTCCGTCGAGATCGCTTCGCAATATCTGGTTGATCTCCTCGACACCAATCAGATGAATGTACGCACGCCATGTATTTGCCGTGCTGCGCCCAACTGCCGCGCTCGCCTTGAGGAAGGGGGAGGCCATCACGAGGATCCCGCGCGCGAGCAGGGATCCCTCACCGTCGCTGCGAACGCGCGAGGACATCAGGATGAGGTTGAACGCCAGGAGGCCCATCAGGAGAAGGACTGGTCTGCGCTCGGTGAGGAGTCCTGACATCGACTCAGAACCGATCCATGCTGCGGTGGCGGGGGCAGGCGTTGCCGGTGCGATCAGTCGAGCGCGATCTTGCGCAGGAGATTGAAGTCATCCAGCATCTTCCCCGTTCCGAGCACCACCGAAGCCTGCGGATCGTCCGCCATTGAGACGGGGAGGCCAGTCTCCTCGCGAAGTCGCTTGTCTAGATTCTTCAGCTGGGATCCGCCCCCGGTGAGGACGATCCCTTTGTCGACGATGTCTGCCGAGAGTTCAGGCGGGGTCTGCTCGAGGGCGACACGAACCGCCTCGATAATGTTGGAAACCGTCTCGGAGAGCGCCTCGCGGATCTCCTCGTCCGAGACGACGAGCGTCTTGGGGATCCCCTCGACGAGGTCGCGACCCTTGATCTCGAGCGTGAGCTCCTCTTCGAGCGGAAATGCGGATCCGATGTTGATCTTAATCTCCTCCGACGTGCGCTCCCCCAGCAGCAGGTTGTACTTCCTCTTGACGTACTGGATGATGTCCTCATCCATCCGGTTACCCGCAATCCTCACGGAGCGCGAGTACACGATGCCAGCCATCGAGATGATGGCCACGTCGGTTGTGCCACCCCCGATGTCGACGATCATGTTTCCGGTCGGTTCGGTCACCGGCAGTCCGGCCCCAATCGCGGCGGCCATCGCCTCCTCCACCAGATAAACCTCGGAGGCCTTGGCGCGGTAGGCGGAGTCCTTGACCGCCCGCTTCTCAACCTGGGTGATATCGGCCGGAACGCAGATGACGATGCGCGGCCGCACCCCAAGGGAGCGGTTGTGCGACTTCTTGATGAAGTAATCGAGCATCTTCTCGGTGTGCTCAAAATCGGCGATCACGCCATCCTTCATTGGCCGGATGGCGATGATGTTGGCGGGGGTTCGCCCCAGCATCTCCTTCGCCTCTTTGCCGACCGCCTCGACGCGGCCGTTCCGCTGATTCACGGCGATGATCGACGGCTCGCACAGAACGATCCCCTTCCCCTTGGCGTAGACGAGGGTCGTCGCCGTTCCGAGATCGATCGCGAGATCATTGGAGAAGAGGCTCAGGACCGAGCGAGGCGTCCAGGCCAGCGAGGTTCCCACAACGTCCTCCAGCGTGCGCGGCATAGCGGGCACCGCCACCAATCCGTCACAGACCGATCGCGGCGTGTCCCGTGGATCAACAGTTCGGGGGCCGGCCCACGGTTTATAATATTAGGGCCGCACCGGGGCAAAGTCAATTTCTTGGCTCCGCCGGGGAAGGTCCTATTTTCCAACACTCTCAACAATCAGCGCGTGGTCGACACGAAGATGGGCTTGGCGCTCTCAATATCGGCCAGCGCGACGCCGTTCTTACCCCGCCCCTTGACGGAATACATCGCCTGATCGGCCCGGGCAAGCAAATCGTCCTTGCTGCGACCGTGATCAGGGAACGAGGCGATCCCGATACTGGTCGTGATTCGCACTTCCAGGCCATGCGAGCGCAGAAAAACGGTCTCGGCGATCTGCCGCCGGATGCGCTCGGCGATGATGAAGGCACCCTCCGGTCCGGTCTGTGGGAGGATGACCGTGAACTCGTCGCCACCGAACCTGCTGACGACGTCGATGGTACGCACGGTCTCCCGAATCACGGCGGCGACCTCCACCAGCGTACGGCTGCCGAAAAGGTGCCCGTGCTGATCATTCACGTTCTTGAACCCATCGAGGTCGAGGAAAATGAGGGAGACTGGCGTTCTGTATCTCTTGCTCCTCTCGACTTCACTGCGGAGCATCGCGTTGAGGTACCGGGAATTGTAGAGTCTGGTCAGATCGTCTGTGATCGACAGTTCCTCGGACTTGCGGAGCAGGAGCGCGTTGTCGATGGCGACAGCGGCCGGCTCGAGAAGCAGCGCGAGCAGGCGGG
>JAPUIN010000351.1 GCA_027297005.1 Acidobacteriota bacterium | reverse complement strand
GGAGAGACCTACCGCTTCGACGTCGTCGCCCGGACGCGACGGATCGGCCACTTCTTCCCGGGCGGCACGGTCGATGCGTTCGACGTCTGGCTCGAGCTGAAGGTCGAGGACGCCGGCGGCCGGGTCCTCTACTGGAGCGGGTACGTGGAGGAGGACGGGCGCGGTCCCGTCGATGCCGGCGCCCACCGGTACGGCACCCTCCTGATCGACGGGCACGGCAACCCGATCAACAAGCGGAACGCCTGGAGCGCGCGGGCGGTCGTCTACGCGCGTCTGATCCCGCCCGGCGCGGCGAACATCGGCCGCTTCCGCGTCGTGATCCCGCTCGACGCGCACGGGCCGCTGACCCTGACGGCGCGCATGAACTACCGGAAATTCTCCTGGTGGAACACGCAGTTCGCTTATGCCGGTGAGCGCGATCCCTCCGTTCCGGAATATGCCGTCTCGCCCCACTTCGATGACGGGCCGTTCATCTTCACCGGCGATACCTCGACGGTCTCGGGCGCCATCAAGGCGATCCCCGATCTGCCGATCACCGTGCTGGCCGAGGACCGGGTGACGCTCGAGCTGGCGGCCGGCGGCGGCGAGGCGGAGCCTCCCGAACCGCAGTCGTTCGATCGCGAGCGCTGGAATGACTACGGGATCGGCATGCTGCTGCAGGGGGATCTGACGGCTGCCGGCGGGGCGTTCGAGCGGGTGATGGCCCTCGACCAGGGCTACGCCGACGGATTCGTGAACGCCGGCCGGGTGCTCATCCGGGAAGGGGACCATGACGCGGCCCTCCCCATCCTCGAACGGGCGATCGGGCTCGATCCCGACCTCGCCGCGGGCCACTACTTTCTGGCGCTGGCCCTCAAGGTGCGCGGCCGGTACGAAGAGGCGCTCGATCATCTCAGGGCGGCTGCCGGACGCTACCCGCGCGATCGGGTGGTGAGAAACCAGATCGGCCGGATCTTGTTCCTGCAGCGCCGCCACAAAGAGGCGGTCGCCGAGTTCGAGCAGACGCTGCGCATCGACCCGGAGGATCTGACGGCCCACTATAATCTGATGCTCTGCTTCCGAGCCTTAGGCGACGAGGAGCGCGAGCGCACCCACGAACTCCTCTACACCCGCTTCAAGGCGGACGAGTCGTCACAGGCGATCACCGGGCCGTACCTGCGCCTGCATCCCGAGGACAACCTGGAACGCCAGCCGATTCACGAGCACACCAACCACTACGCGCCATCTTCCCGGGCCGCTGCGAGCGGCGGCGGGTCTCGGGAGGGGGGTCGGTGAGGCCCCTGCACGTGAGCGCGCGTCACGCGTGCGCCGGGCTGCTCTGCCTGGGCATTGCGCTCGCGATCCCCGCCTGTGACGGCAGCGGGGAGGCACCCCCCGCGATCGTCGACTCGAGCCCGCGGCCGGCGATCCCGATCGTGTTCACCGACGTCACCCGCGAGTCGGGGATCACCTTCGAGCACGTGAGCGGTGCGTTCGGGAAGAAGTACCTTCCCGAGACGATGGGCTCGGGTGTTCTGTTCTTCGACTATGACGGCGACGACCGTCCCGATCTTTTCTTCGTCAACAGCGCCGAATGGCCGGAGAGGCGTCACGATCGGTCGACGCAGGCGCTCTACCGCAACCGCGGCGACGGCATGTTCGAGGATGTGACTGCCCAAGCCGGCCTCGCCGTGGAGTTGTACGGGATCGGCGCCGCGGCGGCCGATTACGACAATGACGGCGACATCGACCTGTTCCTGAACGGGCTCGGCCCGGATCGGCTGTTCCGCAACCGGGGGGACGGTACCTTCGAGGACGTCACGGATCAGGCCGGCGTTTCGGATCCGGCGTTCGGTTCGAGCGCGACCTTTCTCGACTTCGATCGGGACGGATTCCTGGACCTGTTCGTCTGCAACTACGTCGAGTGGAGTCCGGAGACCGACCTGTACTGCACCCTCGACGGGGAGAGCAAGTCTTACTGCACGCCGGAATCGTACCAGGGCGCCACCAGCCGTCTCTACCGCAACCGGGGGGACGGTACCTTCGAGGACGTGACGGAGAAGGCGGGTGTACTGAATCCAACCGGCAAGTCGCTCGGGGTCGTCGCGTTCGATTACGATTCCGACGGCTGGCCCGATCTGGCGGTCGCCAACGATACGCAGCCGAATTTTCTCTATCGAAACCGTGGTGACGGAACGTTCGAAGAGGTCGGGATGATCGCCGGAATCGCCTTCAGTGAGGAGGGGAAGGCGCGCGGCGCGATGGGGATCGACGCGGCCGACTACGACGGCAGCGGCCGTGAGAGCCTCTTGATCGGGAATTTCTCCAATGAGATGCTGGCGCTCTATCACAATGAAGGGCGCGGGTTGTTCATCGACGATGCCGCGACGGCCGGCATCGGGCAACCGAGCCTGCTGACGCTCGCCTTCGGCTGTTTCTTTTTCGACTACGACCTCGACGGTCGGTTGGACATCTTCGTCGCCAACGGCCACGTCGAGAACGACATCGCCCGCGTGCAGCCCTCGGTCGCCTACGCGCAGACGCCCCACCTGTTTCGCGGGCTCGCGGGCGGACGGTTCGAGCAGGCGGAGCGCAGCGTCGGCGAGGATCTGGCCCGGCCACGGGTGGCCCGTGGCGCCGCCTACGCCGACTACGACGGCGATGGCGATCTCGACATCGCCCTGAGCGTCAGCGGGGGCGGGGGGGTGCTGCTGCGTAACGACGGTGGGAACGCGCACGACTGGTTGCGGCTGCGACTCGTCGGCACTTCGTCGAACCGCGATGCGATCGGCGCCGTCGTTCATCTCGAAGCCGGTGCGTTTCGATCGGTACGCACGGTCCGATCCGCCGCCTCATACGCCTCGCAGAACGAGATGGTCCTGACCTTTGGCCTCGGCGGCCTCGCACCAGGTGGGAGGCGAGTCACCGGTGTGGGCGCGCCGCACGATGCAGGGGAGGTGCCGCGCATCGATCTTCGAATCGTCTGGCCGAGCGGCGTGACGCAGATCGTGAAAGGGGTCGAGGCGGGTCGTCTGCACGTCATCGAGGAAGAGGAGCCTGACGACCCCTGATCGTCGGCCGCCGCGGCGCGGCTTCCGTTTCAGTCAAATCGTCCCGAGCGTGAGACGCGCGCTCGCAGCGAGGAGTGCCGGGTGCGGAGATCGCTGAGCAACCGCCGCCCGGCGCCGGTCAGCAGCCGCTCGCGCGATGCGGCCGCCAGGTTCTTCAGCGCGGCGCCGATCCCATCGAGTTCCCGATCGATCTCCGAGCGCAGCCAGCGCCGCCCTCCTCCCCGCACGGCGTCGGCGAGCAGGCCGGGGCGCACGCGGGAGAATTCGAGAATCCGAATGAACAGTTCGGCGCGAAACAGAAACGTGTAGGCGCCGTGCAGCAGTCCGTGCAGGGGCCGGTGCGTGCCGCGCCACGGCGAATCGAACGCCTGCACTTCATCGGTCGCAGAGCCACGACGTAGAAGTGGCGCGAGCTCCTCGAGATCATGCAGACGGTGATGTGCCGTCTCGTGCAGCAGGTCGTCCGCCAGGTCGATCAAGCGTTTGCCGCGAAGATTGATAAACGAGATCCCCGGCCGGGAGGCGAGCGAGTAGCTGATCAGGCGGGGCTCGCGCACCGGGACGACCATGATCGTCCTCGACAGGATCTCGCGATGTCCCATCGGCCAGGCGAGCCGGACGATGCGGAGTGCGCGGGACAGGCGCCCGCCCGCGCCTCGCACCGGAGAACCAACCGACAGACGTCGGCCTCTCGAGCGCAGCGCCGGAGCGAGGAGGATCGGCGTCCCGGGGATCCGTTCGCGGCGCACGAGGCGTAGAGGCGCGGGCCCTCCGGCTCGACGATCGCCATGGCCGTCGGTCGGCCGGCGCAGCCGCGAACCGGCGGCCGGGATCAC
>JAPUIN010000350.1 GCA_027297005.1 Acidobacteriota bacterium | reverse complement strand
AACTGCAGGGGCCGGCATCATATTCCCCGCGCCGACGCGATCGATCCGACACGAACTCCCGAGACGATGACGGAATACTGAACGCTGATTCTAGGACGAAACGAGGCCGGTCCGGTAGGCCCGGCCGAAGGTCGGTCAGGCCTTCAGGATGGCGCGGGCCGCGTTGGCTCCGGGCGACCCGGTGACGCCGCCGCCGGGGTGGGTGCCGGCGCCGCACAGATAGAGCCCGCCGATCGGCGTGCGATAGCGCGCCCAGCCGAGCAGGGGGCGCATCGTGAAGATCTGATCGAGCGCCATCTCGCCGTGGAAGATGTGGCCGCCCGTCAGGCCGTAGGTCGTCTCGAGATCGGCCGGGGTGATGACCTGACTGTGGAGAATGAGGCCGGGAAGGTTCGGAGCGTAGGCGGCGATCGTGTCGATGACGGTCTTGCCGAGCTCGTCGCGACGCTGCGCCCAGTCGCCGTTCTTGAGCCTGTAGGGGGCGTACTGCATGAAAACCGACATGACGTGCTTCCCCGAAGGGGCGAGGGACGGATCGGTGAGGCTCGGGATCGTGACGTCGAGGTATGGGTGCTTCGAGAAATCGCCGTACTTAACCTCGTCAAACGCACGCTCGAGGTAGTCGATCTCGGGCCCGATGTGGATCCGCCCGGTCAGCGTCGCGTTGCCATCACCCGACGCCGCGGTCTTCTTGAGCGCCGTGAACTCCGGGAGACCGGACAGCGCGAGGTTCACCTTGGCGGCGGTGCCGAGCGAACGGTAGTTCCGAATACGACTGAGGAAATCGGGTCCCAGGTGGACTGGATCGACGAGATTGAGCAGCGTCCGCTTCGGGTCGGCGTTCGAGATCACCGCCTTGGCGGGGATCTCCTCGCCGCCGGAGAGGACGACGCCGGTCGCCCGCCCGTCCTGCACCCGAATGCTCGCGACCTCGACACCGGTGCGGATCTCGGCGCCCGCCTTCCGGGCCGCGTCCGCCATCGCTGCGGTGAGGGCGCCCATGCCGCCGCGGGGGAACGCCACCTCGCCGACCGGATCGGGATCGGCGGCGCAGCGAAGCAAAAGCATGGTGGTCGATCCGGCCGACCAGGGTCCCAGGAAGGTCCCGAAAATCCCCCGGGCTGAGATCGCGGCGCGCAGAAGCTCGGTCTCGAAGTACTCCGCCGCCAGATCGGCAATCGGCATCGGCCCCCAGCGCAGCAGGCGGTACATGTCCTTCTGGCCGAGGGCTCGGATCTGCTTACCCAGGCCGAGCATGCTGAACAGGTCGCCGGCCGAGGGCCGATCGATCGACGGCGGGATGATGGTCTGGATACGCGACAGCGCGCGCCCGATCCGGCCGATCGTGTCGTGGAAGCGGCCGTATGCCTCGGCGTCCTTCTTCGACAGCGCCGCGATCGATTCGGCCGATCGCTTCGGATCGGCGTGCAGCACGAGCGCCCGTCCGTCGGGAGACGGGGCGAACAGCTGGACTTCTGAGCGCAGCATCTCGAGCCCGTGATCCTGCAGGCGCATGTCGCGGGCGACATCGGGATGGATCGGGCCGCAGGTGTAGGCGAGTGTCGACACCTTGAATCCAGGATGGAGTTCGTCCGTGATCGCCGCGCCGCCGACGACCTCGCGCCGTTCCAGGACGAGCGGGCGGTGCCCGGCGCGTGCCAGGTAGAAGGCCGTGACGAGGCCGTTGTGTCCGCCGCCGATGATGATGAAGTCGCGCCTGTCGGCCATCTCTAGACCATTCCCCCGCCGTGATCCTTCAGGATTTCGAGCGCCGCGAGCCGTCCGGGGGCGCCCATGATGCCGCCACCGGGATGCGTCGCCGAGCCGCACATATAAAGGTTATGCACCGGGGTCCGGTATTTGGCCCAGCCCGGAACGGGGCGCAGGAAGAAGAGTTGCTCCAGCGACAGCTCCCCCTGGAAGATGTTCCCTTCCGTCAGGCCGAATTCCCGTTCCATGTCGAGCGGGGTCAGGATTTGCCGGTGCAGAATGATGTCCCTGATGTTCGGCGCGTGTTCGGCGATCGTATCGATGACGTTATCGCCAAACGCTTCCTTCTGCTCGTCCCACGTCCCCTCCTTGAGGTGGTAGGGGGCATACTGCACGAAGCAGGAGAGAATGTGCTTCCCGGGCGGCGCCACCGATGGATCGGTGAGGCTCGGGATCACCATGTCGATGTAGGGCCGGCGCGAGAACCGCCCGTACTTGGCGTCGTCGTAAGCACGCTCCATGTACTCGACCGAGGGAGAGATCGACATGGCCCCCCGCAGGTGGGCGCCGGGGCCGGGCAGGGAGCGGAAGTCGGGCAGCGCGTCGAGCGCCAGGTTCACCTTGCCGGACGAACCGCGGAACTTGTAGCGGCGAATCTGCTCAATGAAATCCTCGGGCAGGTGGCCCGGCTCCATCATCTTCAGGAACGTCAGGTGCGGGTCGACACTGGACGAGACGATGTCGGCACGGATCTCATCCCCATTCTGAAGCGCGACCCCCTGGACCGTGCC
>JAPUIN010000035.1 GCA_027297005.1 Acidobacteriota bacterium | reverse complement strand
AGGGTCCTGGCTCCCGAGCAGTTCAGCGGGTCAGGAACGTCACAGAGGGAGCCCGGCCGGTGCCTGACACTCCTTACTGTTGCGCCTTGTCCTTTTTCTCGTCCTGGATCTTGTCCTGGATTTCGTCCCGGCTCTCGCCCTGAAGGGACTCCTTGAAATTACGGATCCCCGCCCCGAGACCGCGGGCAAGCTCGGGAATTTTCCTGCCGCCGAAAATGAGCAACAGGATCACGAAGACGAGAACGAGCTCCGGTATGCCGATAGAACCCATGGCTCTTTCACCTCCCCGGGATCTTAGACTTCCCGCGAGGGGACTGTCAATTCGCGGAAGGAGCGGTTGGCCCCGGGGGGAGGATCAGCCGGCGGTTTCCCTCACGGCGGGTGACGCGCATCTGATCGAAGTGCTGCAGAAGTGGAATGGCGTTCTTGCGGCTCGTCCCGCTCAAATCCTTGAACTCTGCGATCTCGATGATCGGATTGCTCTCGCGCAGTTTCCACAGGCGGTTCTTGAGGTCCTCGATCGCCGACGCATGAAAAACCTTGCCATCCTGAATGCGGATCAGCCGGCCGCGACTCAGAAGAAGATGAAACAATCGCTCTGCCTGGCGGGGCGGAACTCCCAGACGGCCCGCCAACCCGGTCAGTTCGGGGGGATTCGCCCCGGAATCGAGATAGGCCGACTCGATTTGATCGATCAGCGTGCTCTCCTCGTCCGAGAGTGCGATCCGGTGACTCTCTAGGGCGACCCGATCCCGGTCGGTGCGGATCTTTTTTCGCTCGACCAGATCGGCGAGCAGGCACCGGAAAACGTCCGGATGGCTCCGGCCGAACAGCCTGGTTCGGATCTCCTCGCGGGCGAGCCCCCCGGCGAGCGTCTCTCTCTTGTGGAACGCCTCGAGGGCCTCGATCACGCGTGTCGTGAGCGTTCGGTAGATCGATCCGTCCACGTAGCGTGGTGGGGTTGTAGGTAACGACACGATCTCTTCCCGCTCGATCGACTTCTCGAGCTGCTCGCCGATCCCATCCGCCTCTATCCCGGTCAGACTACGGAGCGCCGGTGCGTCGATCCCCCTGTCCCCGGCCTCCTCGATCAGAACCCCGAATCGGACCGACGCCGAGGCATCCACCAGGCGCCCGAATCGTTTCCCCGCGCCCGCGGCCCCCGGGCGCAGCTTCGGCGGGCGATTGTGGAGAATCACGCCACCGCCGATCGTCACCGCGGGGGAATAGCGGCGGATGATGAATCGATCGCCAGGAAGGGCAGCCAGGGGCCGCTCGAGCCGGATCTGGCCGAATGTCCTGGTCCCCGGCCGCAGCGCGGCCCTGTCGAGCAGCTTGATCCGCGCCATCGCTTCGACGGTGCCGTGATGGAACCGGACCCGGGTCAGATCCTTCAGCGGAGCGGCCGCCGTCCCGAGTAGATCGATTTCGACATCGAGCAACGGCCACGTCTCGAGCACCCCGGGTACGGTCAGCAGATCGCCGCGTTCGATCGCGCCGGCCTCAACACCCTGCAGGTTCACGGCCGTCCGCTGCCCAGGATAGGCGATCGAGGTCGTTTCATTGAACACCTCGAGCCTCCGGACCTTTGCGGTCATCCCACCGGGAAGGATCGCCAATTCATCCCCCTCGCGGATGTCACCCGCGATCAGGGTTCCGGTCACGACCGATCCGAACCCCCGGATACTGAACGACCGATCGACGGGAAGCCTCATGAGGCCGCCAGCCTTCCGGGCCGGCACACGCTCCGCCGCCACGGCAAGAGCCTCCCGCAGCGCATCGAGCCCATCGCCGGTGCGGCTGCTGAGCGGAATAATCGGAGCCTCCTGCAGAAAAGAGCCCGCGACGAACTCGCGCGCCTCCAGGGAGACCAGATCGAGAAGCTCGCGATCCACGAGATCGCTCTTGGTCAGGACGATGATCCCCTCGCGAATGCCGAGCAGGCGGCAGATATCAAAATGTTCGACGGTCTGCGGCTTGATTGATTCATCCGCCGCAATGACGAGCAGAACCAAGTCGATCCCGCCGATGCCGGCAAGCATGTTCTTCACGAAACGTTCGTGTCCCGGCACGTCCACGAATCCGACCCGCGTCCCGTCTTCCAGAAGGAGACGGGCGAACCCGAGGTCGATGGTGATGCCCCGCTCGCGCTCTTCCTTCAGACGATCGGGGTCGATGCCCGTCAACGCGCGAACGAGCTGGCTCTTGCCGTGATCGATGTGACCGGCGGTACCGACGACAAGCTGGCGATTGGGGGACCGGCTCGGGGTCATGGCGTTTGGAACGGGCGCCGAGCCGAGGGTTTCGGGGAGATGGAACGCGACTACTCGCGGACCCGGCGAATCTTCCTGACCTCCTCCTCGTAATAGTTCCGGAACAGCACCTCCCATTCCGGGCTGCCTTCCGGGATATCGCGCTTCTGTGTTGTGATCCTGCGCCGGATCGATTCCTCCATCTCCTCCTCCCGCATCATCTCTGCCTCGAGGATCTGGAGAGCCCTGAGACGGACGACGTTGAGATCGCGCAGGAAGTCGACCGAGTCCTCCTCTTCCAACGCCTCGAGAAACCGGTGCGAAAGGTGCACACAGCGCTCATGATTCAACCTCATGTCGATTTCCTCAGATGACCATTTTGCGATTGCGCGCGATCTTTACCTTGGCCTTGCGGAACAGCTCCTGGTAATTCAGCATCCCGCGGTTGATCTCGTCCGAATATCCCTGGAGCATCTCGCGGACCTCCTCGTTGAGACGCTCCTCGGCCTCCAGGTCCTCACGAAGCACCCCGGCCAGCAGATCGATGAGCCGTCCCGGGTCGTCCGCGACGATGATCTCCTCCTTGATCAGTCCCCGAGCGATTTGCTGCGCGATATATTCTATCTGGCCGGCAGTCAATCGCATGAGCGGCTCCCCGTGCGGGCGATCCCGCGCGTTCGGGCAGGATAGCACGGTGATCGATAGGGCTTCAACTGAGGCGGATCGTTCCGGGGGAGTTCCGCAGACCGATCAGTGGGAGACGGTCCCATCGTCCCGGGCGGGCGCGACGACCGGGGCGACACCCGCCACTTTGGAGCTTGTTCCGGAGGTCTTCGAATTCTGGGCCGCCCATTCGGCACGATTGCGCGCGATGAGCTTGCGGAGGCGCCGTTTCGCCTGGTTCTCAATCTGACGAACCCTCTCGCGGGACACGCCGAGCTTGACGCCGATCTCCTTGAGGGTGAAGGTGCGTCCACCCTCCAGGCCGAAACGGTTGATGATCACCGTTTGCTCCTGTTCGCTGAGATTGCGCAACGCGAGGCGGATGAGACCCTGATGCTCGTGGCGGATCAGTTCGTTCTCGGGATTGATGGACTGCCCGTCGACCAGATAGTCCGAGATGGGAGTGTCCTTATCCCGGCCCACTTTGTCGTCCAGCGAGAGCTCCCGCATCTTCATCTGGAGGATCTCATCGATCTTCGAGATCGTGACCCGCAGTTCTTTGGAGATCTCGTCCCGCTCCACCGCGCGGCCCAGTTCCCGCGAAAGCATCCGCTCAGTATTGCGCACCGTGCGGACTTTCTTAAGCTGGTAATTGGGGATGCGAACCATCGCGGAATGCTGGGAGAGGGCCTTCAGAATCGATTTGCGGATCCACCAGATCGCGTAGGTGATGAATTTGGTGCCCCGCGTGTGGTCGAAGTGGTGGGCCGCCTCGATCAGGCCAATGTTCCCTTCGTTGAGGAGATCCTCGAAGGGGACACCCATGTTCCGGTATTCGCTGGCGATCTTGACGACAAAACTCAGGTTGGATTTGACAAGGTCGTGATAGGAGTGCTCACCGCCGTCCTCACGCATCCGGATGGCGACTCTGTGCTCCTCTTCCCTGGACAGCAAGGGGTATTCGCTGATTTCATGGAGGTACCGGGAGATGCAGGAACTTCTGTAGACCGAGCCTTTTGCCATCGTGTTTTGCCTTACCCTTTATCCCCCGACCTGGTCATTTGATTACGAAATCTTCTTGACTCCGATGGTGTATCGCTATAGATTTACGTCAAATTTTTGAAATCACTTTGGTTCAGTTTCAGCGTTTCATTCGGCAACACGCTAGCCCCCGCAGCCAAGGTCCAAACGTAGAGGGTTTCACCGGTGAAGACCGGAACACGGTTTAGAATCGGATTCGCGCTCCGTCTCGATAGATTCATCAAGAAATTGACGCGGCGAAGTGGTTTACTGTGTAAGCTGACGAGGCAAGTATATGGTTGCGTGGCAACCGTGTCAAGGTTTTTTTGCTCCACAAGCATTGCGCTCAACCCCTTGATTTACAAGACAGTTCCGAGGACTGAACTCGGATAGTTCCCATGATATCGACAAAATTCAAAAAGCAGTCTTTGCTAGTCGGGTCCAGAATCCGGACACTCCGGAAGGATCGCACGCTCACCCAGGCCGACCTCGCAGGTCGGGTCGGCATCCAGCAGTCCGACCTATGTCGGATGGAGAACGGCGAATACAAGGTCAGCCTGGAAACACTTTTCAAAATCCTCACGATCTTCGAGATGAATATCGCCGACTTCTTTCACGAGGAGATCTCCGGATCCCGAAATCCCCGGGACATCGAGGTCGTCAGGCAGTACCAGCGCCTTTCGCCCCGCGCCCAGGAAGACGTCCAGGATTTCATCCACTTCAAGCTGCAGCAGGACGATCACATTCATCGGAAGAATAACTAGGACGCCGCCATATGTCCGAAGACCTCGCCACACGCTACGCGGGTTTGACCGATCAGGGGAATCAACATCTGCGCAGGGGGGAATTCGGCGCCGCCGCCGAGCACTTCCGCTCCGCGCGCCTGATCGCCGAGCAGATCCAGGATCAGCAGTTGATCTTCAAGGCCCTCTGCAATCTCAGCACGGCGCGCCTCAATCTCGGTGAGATCAAGAGGGCCGAGAAGGGGCTGCGGGAGATTCTGCTCAAGAGCGACGACAACGCCACGATCTTCGTCGCCTCGTCGAACCTCGCCAGCGCCCTCCGCCGTCAGGGGAAGCTGCACAAGGCCCTGGTCTATGCACGGCGCGCGCTCAGGGCCTCCGCGAACATCAATAACTTCGCCTGGAAGGCGACCTGCCGTAATCTGATTGCGAACATTTACATGAACATGAGCTACCTGGACGATGCAGTCACCGAGTATCGCCACGCCCTCAAGCTCAGCCAGCGTGGAGGTCTCGGCACCTCATATCCGATCGATTACATCAAGGAGAATCTCGGATACTGCCTGCTGATGAAGAAGCGGTACCGCCAGGGGATCGCGATCATTCTCGAAGCGTTGCAGATCGCGACGCACAACAACAACTTTCGGTGCCTGGCCGAGTCCTATCAGGATCTCTGCTTCGCCTATATGCAGCTCAAGGAGTTGCGGCGCGCCGAGGAATACGGCGAGAAGGCGCTCGCCGTCGCTCGCGACAAGGATTACAAGGACATCATCAAGAACTGCTACTACCTGCTGGGAGAAGTGAATCTCCTGCTGGGGAATGATGAAAAGAGCGATCATTACTTCGGGAAGCTCCAGGAGCTGTATCCCCACCTGGCAGTGCTCAAGGACTTTCTGCGCACCTTCGATGTGAGCAACATCATCAACCTGAAGAGCCCATGTTAGGGAGCGGCGTGTGAGAATCCGGATCCGGAACCCTGGCGGGATGATCACTGCCGCGTGCGTCGCCCTGGTTACCCTGCCCGCGTTCGCCGGCAACAAGGACGTTCTCATCACCCCGACGGGCATCACTTACGCAGTGTGGGAGCAACGTGAGCGAACGTTCCTCGGCGATCCCACAAGCGCCATCTCCGCGCTCCACTATTCCGTGATCAAACTGGACACCCGAAGCGAGGGCGTGGTCAGCGGCACGAACGATGAAGCCCTCGACACCCAGCCGAGGCTGGCGTTCGATCAGTCCACCAACGAACCGGTGATGGTCTGGAGTCGCTGGGATGGAAGCAATCAGAAGATCGCGTACTCCCGGTACTCCGGAAACCAATGGAGCTCGCCCAAGATGCTGACTTTCGGACCGGGCGATGACACGAATCCGCGCATCGGGGCCGCTGTCGACAGCGAATTCCTCTTTTGGATTACGAGAGGCGATCACCACATGTACGCGCCGTTTGATCTTTCAACCGGCCATCTGTTGTCGCCCGGCAAGCCGATCCATTTTTCGTTTTCAAACAACTCGAGCACCACCTCGCCTGAAGAGCCGGGCATCGGTACGCTGGAGGGAGGCCAGGACGCCCCCATTCTGGGCGGCAGCTGCACCCGACTCACAAACGGGAGGTGTCGCGGCGGATGGTACGGGGAGGCGACGCAGATTCAGGAGCCGAACAACACGATTCAGGGAAATACCGACGCCCCGATCATCCTGATCAACTCGCAAGCGCAACTTTGGGCGGTTGCTTCCAGACGCGGGTGCCGGGAGCAGGTGGTCGCGGTGCCGGCTAACGACGTCCAGAGCCTCGCGATCCTCTCGTTCCGTAACGGCCGGATCATCCTGATCGATCTCCTGGCGGTCCCCACACCGATTCCCGACGGCTACGGTGACCAGGCCGCGCGAACATTCCTGATGAGCCTCTGTGACTGAAGTAGAAAGTCCCCGGGCCCCTGATCGTGGATCCCGGGCCGGCATCCCTGTCAGTGGAATGGATACCGCTTGTCGTCATCGCGCATGACGCGAAACCGGCGGCGCCTCATCCGCCAGCGCATATCCCGCCAGAACTGACGGACGCGCCACACCCTCTTCAAATAAAGGTAGCCGGTCAGCATACCGCCCAGGTGGGCCGAGTAGGCGACTCCATCCTGCATACTGAGGAGAGAGAAGAGCTGGATCCCGGTGCACAGCAGGACGAAGCTGATGGCGCGCATTGGAAATATAAACCAGAAGAGGATCTGCCGGTTGGGAAAGGTGAGGGCATAGGCCAGCATGACGCCGAACACGGCCCCCGACGCGCCGATGGTGGGGAGCTCATAAAAGAACATGCACGCGATCCCCGCGCCGATCCCGCAGATGAAGTAGTACTTCAGGAACAGCTTCTTGCCCCAGACCTTCTCCAGTTCCGTCCCGAACATCCAGAGCATCAGCATGTTGAGGAGGAGGTGGCTCAACCAGGTGGTGGAGTGGAGAAACATGTAGGTGACCAACTGCCAGAGATACGGACCTTCGATGACGTCCTTGGGCGTGAGGCCGAAGATATTTTCAATCGGAGCGCCGCCGGTCATCTTGTTCAGCACCTGGAGGCCGAACACAGCGACATTAGCGATGATCAGGGATTTAATGCCGGGCGTCATCCGGCCACCGATACCGAACTCGGCGCCGTACGGTGCGCGATATGCCACCATGTTCGGAAGGTAGCATAGGGGCGGGGCCTTTGCAAGAAAGGACCGCGTGTGGTGATGGCCAGACGGACAGGCCCTATGGGGTCCGGCGCGAGACCGCGCAATTGGCAGTCGCGGCGGGCACCCGCAGCCACGAGGGCACCCTCGTCAGCCCTGCCAGACTCGCGGTTGCAGCAAAAGGCTGGCGAGAAATAGGGGCTAGTCCTGGTGGAGTTCGGCGTTCCAGTAGGCGACGTCGAGGAAGTTCTTCCAGACCTCGTAGTGACCCGACGTGAACGAGATCTTGACGAGCGGATGCCAGCGGGGCCTGACGGGCGCCCGGATCAGACGCATGCCGGTCTCATGAGGCAGATGACCGCCCTTCCTGGAGTTGCAGGAGATGCAGCAGCAGACGACATTGACCCAGGAGGACTTGCCACCCCGGGAGAGGGGCACCACATGATCGAGATTCAGATCGCGGGTCTGGAACCTACCGCCGCAGTACTGGCATCGGTTTCGATCGCGGTAGAAGATATTCTTCCGCGTGAATCGAACCTCGTGCCGCGGCAGGCGATCGAAATCGAGCAGCAGGATGACCCTGGGGGTGCGAATGCGGAGAGTCGGCGTGGCGATGCAGTCCTCATAGGGCTGCGGCGGCACATCGACCCACTCCTCCCAACCGTACGTGGCAAAGTCGGGAGTGACAACCTTGACGTGTCCCTTATAGAGAAGGCAGAACGCCTTTTTGGTCGACGTGATATGGATGGCCTGGAACAGCCTGTTGAGAACAAGTACGTTACTGTCTAGCATGGTATTCGATCGCTGCCGTGTTCCTCCAAAGTTCGGACTCTGGGGGGAAAATTAAAACCCCGCCGCCCTCGTGTCAAGTCGCCCCCGGCGCGTGTTCCGTCGTCCCCCGGGATGCAGTGGGCCCGACCGTCACGATCCTCAGCGAGAGCCATGCTCTCCGTTTCGGCGCGGGTCGTAGCTCGTGGTGAATGATTTCTTCTCGGCATGCCGCTCGAGCGCCAGCTGAATGAGTCGATCCACCAGTTGGTCGAACGGCAGCCCGCTCGCCTCCCACAGCTTCGGGTACATGCTGATCGAGGTGAAACCGGGGATCGTGTTGAGTTCGTTCAGAAACACAGTCCCGGTGGCCCGATCGAGGAAGAAGTCGACTCGTGCCATTCCGCACAGATCCAGAGTCTGGAACGCCCGGATCGAGATATCGCGGACCGTTCGCGACTGTTCGGCGGTGATGTCGGCCGGTATGATCAACTTCGATCCCTCATCGATGTATTTGGACCGGTAATCGTAGAAGTCCCCCGCGGGGATGATCTCCCCCACGGTCGAGGCCTGCGGCTCATCGTTGCCGAGCACGCTGCATTCGATTTCGCGCGCATCGACGGCGCGCTCGACGACGATCTTGCGATCGTATCGCGCCGCCAGATCGAGGCCGGCGATCAGCGTCCGGCGGTCCCGGGCCTTGGACACGCCCACGCTGCTGCCGCCATTCGACGGCTTCACGAAGCACGGGTAGCCGAACGCTTCCTCGATGACGGCACCGATCCGATCCCTTCCACGATCCAGGTCCCGCACGCGGACGACCCGGTAGTCGACGATCGGTAACCCGGCCGCCTGGAACGCCGACTTCATCGCCGCCTTGTCCATCCCCAGAGCGGATCCCAGCACGCCCGCACCGACGTACGGTATGTTGGCCAGCTCCAGAAGTCCCTGCAGCGTCCCGTCCTCTCCCCCTGTTCCATGCACCACGGGAAATACGACATCCAGGGCGCCCTTCAGATCCCCGCGGGGGCCCGCCCCCGTCCTGGCGAACGCCCCCCCCTGTCTCCTCTTCCCGTTGCTCAGCACGACCGGACCACGCACGGAGGGGTCGCCCGGCAGCGCGTAGTGGGTCCCGGATGTCACCCAGCGCCCCGTCCGACTGACGCCGAGCGGCACAACCTCGTACTTCTTCGGGTCGAGGGCACCCATGATCGCGCGAGCCGAAATGAGCGACACTGCATGTTCCACCGATCGTCCGCCGAAGATCACTCCCACGCGGAGACGGCGGCCGCGTCGTGCGATCGCAGGCGGAGAGCTGCGGCGTTTCGTTCGCCCCGTCTTTTTGGCAGTGCGCGAAGATCGCCGGCTCATGATGCACCCCCTTCGGTGCCTCTGACACCGGCCTCCCGGAGCAGGCGTGCGATCCGGGCCCGCTGGGCAGGTCGAGCCCGGAAGCGAACCTCGATGTGGCCGTCGACGACCACGCTGTGCATAACCCGGACGAGCGTGCAGAGGCGCGCGAGCAGGTCGGGCTCATCGCTGGGGATGGCAATCGTCTCCTCGATCAGGTCCTCCCCCAGCTTCAGGCGCACCGCCTCCGCCAGTACATCCACGAACGAGTTGTCCAGGGCCGACATGAAGATCGCTTCCGGATGTTCCGTGCGCAGCCTCGACAACAGACCCTCCGGGGCCCGATCGATCTTGTTGAAGACCAGCAGCCGCGGTCGGTCGCTCAGATCGAGATCCCGCAGCGTCACGTCGGTCGTCCTCAAATGATCCTCAAGGGCGTGCGAACTCGTATCGACCACCTGCAGCAGCAGGTTGGCGTCCACGGCCTCCTCGAGCGTGCTCCGGAATGAAGCGACGAGGTGGTGCGGCAGCTTTCTGATGAAACCGACGGTGTCGATGACGAGAAAGGGAGGCCCACCCGCATGCTCGCAGCGGCGGACGAGCGGATCCAGAGTGGCGAACAGGCGGTCTTCCACGAACGCCCCTGCACCCGTCAGTAGATTGAAGAGCGTCGACTTGCCGGCGTTGGTGTACCCGATCAGAGCGACTCGACTGGCTCCGGAGCGACCCTTCCGTCGCTCGCCACGCTCCAGTTCGATCCGCTTCAGGTCGGAGGCGAGCCGGCCGATCCGGTGGCGTACGAGGCGCCGGTCGATCTCGAGTTGCTTTTCGCCGACTCCTCTCTGGCCGATGCCGCCATCCTGCCTGGACAGATGTCCCCACCGACGTGTCAGCCGGGGGAGCAGGTAGCGGAGGCGGGCCAGTTCAACCTGGGTTCTCGCCTCCCGGGAGCGGGCGCGACGCGCGAAGATGTCGAGGATCAGGGTGGATCGATCGAGCACCCGGACTGGAAGGGCCTTTTCGAGATTGCGGGCTTGCGCGGGACTCAGATCGTTGTCGAAGAGGACCAGGTTGGCGTTTTTTTCGCGGGCAAGCTCGGCCAGCTGCGACACACGGCCCCGGCGGATCAGGGTGGAGGGATCGATCGGGCCACGATCCTGGATGGTGCTGCCGACAACGACGGCGCCCGCCGTCTCTGCCAGCTCGCCGAGCTCTTCCAGGTGCTCCTCCACCTCGAAACGATCCCTCTTGCTCGGGCAGAGACCGACCAGGATCGCCCTTTCGCGCCTCAGCGATCGGGTACCCGGCACTCCTGGCTCCTCATGGGGTCATCTTAATCGCCGGATCCGCGGGCCGTCAATCCGAACGGGCGGCGCCGTTCATCCCGAGCATCTTCTCCAGGACGGCGTGATAGTCGGAGGGGAGGGACGATCCGGAGTGGAGGATGATGCCATCCTTGCCGATCAGGAAGTTCTGGGGGATCTGTGACACATTGTAGCGTTGCGCGATTTGCCCGTCGTCCCAGAGGATCGGATAATTAATCTCGTAATCCTCCATGAACGACCGGACCCCCTCCCGGGTCTGGTTGATATTCATGACGATGCCGAGCACCTCCAGCCCACGCTCGCGATACTTCGCATAGGCCTCACGCAGGTGCGGGATCTCCTCGATGCAGGGGAAACACCATGTGGCCCAGAAGACGACGTGCACGACGCGCCCATTCTCGTTCATCATCTTGAGGTCGTACGGCTTTCCATCCAGATCCTTCAGGTTGAACGCATGAGCGCGATGACCTGGACGCGTCCCCTCCCTGGGCTCGAGCTTTGGCATCTTCTGAGGGAACACCGGTGATGTGCTCAGCAGCGCCATGGCGCAAAGAAGGGCCACGATTCCGGCACGCCCCTTGCGGCTCAGCAGGCTGCCACACCCCCGAGCCTCCGCCATCATGCTCGCTGTTTCATGTTTCATTCCACCCGACAGTCTCATCTGACCTCTCGTACGTCCACCGAGGAATCCGCCGACAGGAGGCTCTCCGCATGAATCGAGGCGGCGTGACCTGAAGTCATGAACGGGATCCCTTCCGGGACGTGAGGAAATTATAGCACGTGGCCGGGGACGGACCGACCCGCTGGCCAAGCGGCGGCGATCAGATCGATGAGTAGCTCGTGACATCGAGGTAACCGATGGAGCGGAACAGGGCCCCCTCGATCACCACCCGCCTCCCCCTCATTGCGGGCGACAACAGCGCCTCCTGGCCCGGATGGCCGAGAGTGAAGCGCCACAGAACACCGTCCGACTGCTGCAGACCGTTGGCGTGTCCATGTTCACGGCAGGCGACCTGGCCGGCGAAGGCAACCTCTTCCCGGGCGCAGTCGTAACAGACGATTCGCCCCTGCAGATGCACCTTCTCCACCTGCCCGAACCCTGGCTGAGCCAGCCCGAAGAACTGCACGGTCAGGGGGGAGAGAACAAGGGTCAGCACGAGCGACGCCGCCAGGGCCACGACCACCCCGGGATGGCGCAGGAAGCGGACGACGCCGCGCCCTATCGAGGAAGCGCGCCTTCTATCCTCCTCGTCCAGGCCGGCCAGAATCCGCGTGCGCAGGCCCGGAGGCGCGCCGACACCCCCGAGTGACGCTACCAAGAAACCGTCAGGGTCGCCACCACCATGACCATGTTCAACCATCTTCCTCACCTCTCTCCAATCGGCATTAGAACCGACCGTCATACTTGCCGGGATCCGTCATCTCCACGACGCGGCCGTCGTCCCGCTCGATCATCCCCCGCTCCAGTGCATGGTCCGCCAGGGCACTCTGCAGCACCTTCCGGGCGCGGAATAACCGGGACATCACCGTGCCGATCGGGCACGACATGATCGACGCGATCTCCTTGTAGGTGTAACCCTCCACAAGCGAGAGGATCACCACCATCCGGTGGTCTGGCGGGAGCGTCTCCAGGGCCGAGCGAACCGCATCCCCCAGCCTCGCATCGGAGACCTGCTCCTCCGGGTTGCGTGCCTTCTGCTCGTACGGTTCGACGATCTCCCCCTCCACGTGCCCCTCGATGGCGTCGAACGAGACCGATTGCGGCGTGCTGCGCGCTTTCCAGTACCGGTTGATGAACGTGTTCTTCAAGATGGTGAAGAGCCATGCCTTGCAGTTGCTCCCGCGTTCGTACCTCGAGAAAAACCTGTACGCCCTCACGTAGGTGTCCTGGACGAGGTCCTCAGCAGCGGCTGGATCACGGGCCATTTTCAGCGCCGCGTTGTAGAGCGAATCGAGGTGAGGCAGGGCCATCTCCTCGAACTCCCTCCGAGCTGCATCGGTCTGTCCTTCCATTCCAGCGTTCCCTTCCCGGCGTCCGGAACGATTCCCGTCCTGGACTCTATTCTGCTGAACAGTGCAATCTGCCGTATTATTTCTTCCCCGCCCCCGGCCGGTGTGGAAAATCCCCGCCGGGTGTGCCTTGCGCCGACCCCGAACCCCATATGGATGCGGTCAGGTGGTCCGGAGATTCTCACTCCACGGGCGCGGCGGGGGTCGGGATCAGCGCCTCACCGGTCCCCGGCGTCCAGATCAAAGAGGGTTCGCACCCGTCCGACCTTCAACCCCCTGCAGTTGGTGAGGTCGCCGACGAACCGCCTGTGCAATCGTTGCGCGTGGGGGCCGCTCAGGATGCCCAAATCCTCCAGGACCCTCAGGGCGATGCTGTGCCGGGCGCGGGATCCATCTCCGTCGGCCACCTTGATCGCGATCCCGACACCGCGGCCATCCCGCTCGTAGCCGAGACCGTAAAACCCCTCGGCCCCGATCTTCGCCACGAGGCGATGGCCCGTCTCCTCCATCAGGGTCGTGCAGAGGCGATCGGTGCCGGCGATCATGAAGGGATGTTCCCGCATGGCGGCCACAACGCGCTCGGCGGCGGATCGAAACTCCCCCGGAGGCCCCCCGGGAGCGAGCAGACGGGCATAGGCCAGGGCCGCGCGGTTGAGAGGCAGCGCGAAGGTGGGAGCCGAGCAGCCGTCCACGGCCGTCTTGAGCTCATCGTCCGGCAGGTCGGCAAACGCCCGTATCGCCGCCCTGATCCGGACCTGCACGGGATGATCCTGCTCGAGGTAGGACGTCACCGGAGAGCCCAACGCGATGGTCAGGGCAAGCATTCCCGCATGCTTGCCGGAGCAGTTGTTGTGGAGGGCCGTCGCCTCATGCCCGCCGGCACGCAAGGCGCGAGCCGCCGGCCGATGCATCGGCCACAACGACCCGCATTGGAGCGCTGACTCATCGAGGCCCGTCTTCTTCAGAATCGAGCGGATCGTATCGAGGTGGCGCGGCTCGCCTCCATGTGATCCGATGATGACGGCGATCTCTTCCGTCGTCAGGCCTAAACGATCGGCGGTCCCCTCCGCCAGGAGCGGCAGGACCTGGATCGGTTTCGCGGCCGAGCGCAGAAAGGTCACCGTCGCCGGATCTCCCACCGCCGCGAGAGACAGCCCCGCGTCGGTGACGATTGAGATGGCGCCATGGTGAACCGATTCGACAACGTCACCGCGCACGATCGCAACGAGCGGAACGTACCCGTTCGCGCGACCGGAGAGGCCGATTTCGTGTCCTGTCATTCTCAGGCTCCCCACGCGATCGGCATTCTATCGCAGCGCCGGGACCGTTTTGCGCGCCCCTCGAGCGCCGTACTATGATGATCCCTTCCACTGGGCGTCCAGCCGGAAGATCCATCCTGACATCACGAGGAGTCATTTGAGCCGCCCCGCTGACGAAGGAGCCGTACGCCCCCCCCGCTCCCCCCACGAACACTGGCGTCGCAACCGGATCGCCATCACGCTCGGCACGGCGATGGTGTTCCTCGGGTTCAGCCTGGTGATGCCGTTCCTGCCGTTCTACGTCCGCACCCTGGGCGTAGAGGAGATGGGAGACGTCGCACTCTGGTCGGGGATCCTCCTGACCGTCACTCCCCTGCTGGCCGCCATCCTGGGCCCCATCTGGGGACGGCTGGCCGACCGCATCGGCATGAAGATCATGGTCACCCGGGTGATCTTCGCCATGACCGTTCATTGGGGGCTGATGTACTTCGCAACCAGTATCTGGCACGTCCTCGCATTGCGTATTTTCCTCGGGCTTTTCTCTGGATTCGGAGTTCTCTCGGTGGCGCTCGTCACTCAGGGGGCGCCCCGCGATCGGATCGGTGGGGCCATCGGATCGCTCAAGGCGACACAGATCCTGTGCACCGCGGTCGGGCCGTTCATCGGTGGAATGCTGGCCGAATGGATCGGCATCCGGCATACGTTTCTGTTGACCTTCGTCCTGTGCACGGGGGCATTCGTCTTCGTCCTTTTCCTTTATCGGGACGTGCCGCGCACGATCCCCCCGGCGGCGGTCGAGGAGGTTGTCGTTCCTCAGGAGGGTCCGGTGGCAGCCGGCGTCAGGGCGATTGTGACCGGGGGAGATCACGCACTGAGGGACCGCAGGCCGACGATTCGCGAGATCCTGGCGCTGCCGATGTTCCTCTCACTGCTGCCGTTCCTGTTTCTCCTGAATCTGGTCGAACGGACCTTCACCCTGAGCGTGCCGCTGGCCATGCAGTCGTTCCTCGGCGAGGGTGGTTCGCTCGAGGCGACGACCGGCATGGTCGTCTCAGCGGGGGCATTCGCGGGCGCCCTGTCGGCGTGGCTCCTCGGACGCCTGGTGACGAGATGGTCTCCCTTGACCCTTCTGAGCTGGAGCCTGGTGAGCGGTCTGGTGACGATCCTCCCGATGGCGCTCTGTCGGGAGGTCCTTCCGTTCGCCCTGCTTCGCGTCCTGCTCGGCCTGGCATCGGGGGGGGCCGCGACCCTCACCTACACCTTCGGCGGACAGTTCATCCCCGACTCGGTCCGCGCGTCAGGATACAGCCTCCTGTCGGCATGCGCCATGCTCGGTGGTTCGATGGGTCCGATCGTCTGCAGCGGCCTGACCGCGATCGATCTGCGGGCGAACTTCATCGCCGGAGGGCTGATTTATCTCGTGCTGGTCGTCCTGGTGATGCGGCTGATCGGGAGAACGGCCGAACGCGGCAGACCGTTTGCGTCGATGCCGTGAGCCGGTTCGTGTTGCGGTCTCCGTGGTGATGACGGCTCATGAGGCGGATTCCCGTACCGGGGCTTCGTCGGCAGCAGCCTCGTCACCGGGCTCGAGGCGGGCGATGGAGAAACCGGTGAAGCCGTAGGCGATCGAGAGGATCGGATTGAGCAGATTCAGGAATGCGAAAGGCAGGTAGGCGAGAACGCTCACACCCAGGGTCGCCGACATGAACGCCCCGCAGGTGTTCCAGGGGACGAGCGGAGAGGTCAGTGTTCCGGAGTCCTCCAGCGCGCGCGAGAGGTTCTTGGGGTGCAGTCCGCGCTTCAGGTAGGCCTGCCGATACATCCTCCCGGGTACCACGATCGACATGTACTGATCGGGCGCGAAGATGTTGACTCCGATGCAGGTGACGATGGTCGCTGCGATCAGCGATCCGGTCCCCCGCGCCAATTTCAGAATCGCCCCTCCGAGGGTCGCCAGCATACCGCTGCGCTCCATCACCCCACCGAAGGCCAGGGCGCAGAAAATCAGCGCCACCGTCCCCATCATGCTTTCCATGCCGCCGCGGGTCAGCAACGAGTCAACCGCCTCGACGCCGGTGTTGGAGACATACCCACTCCACGACGCGTTGACGACCTCGGCCAGACCGGTGCCCGGCTGGGTGAGGGCGGCCACCACCCCTCCGAGCGCCGACCCGATGAACAGAGCCGGTAAAGCCGGCAGCCGCATCATCACCATCACGAGCACGGCGACCGGCGCCAGCAGCAACCACGGTCCCAGGTTGAAGTTCTGCTCGAGCGCCGTCTGAATGGCGCTGACCGTCCCCATGTCGAGATCGTTCCCCCGGTAGCGCCACCCGATGACGGCGTACA
>JAPUIN010000349.1 GCA_027297005.1 Acidobacteriota bacterium | reverse complement strand
TGATCTTGTTCTTGCCGAAGCCCCAGGCCGTGGCGGGGGCCATCATCGCGAGAACCGCCAGGATCAGGGTCGCCCGATGAAGCCTCTTCAAGCCAAACCTCCTGCGCGGGCGGGGCGGGTCCCTCCCGTGCGCACTATTTGGTGAACAGGTACCGCTGCACCGTCTTCGCGCTGGGGACCATGATCCCCAGGATATCGTCCTCGAACTGCTCGAACATCAGGAAGAGGGTGGTGAGACGGTCGTTCCCCCGGCCGATGATGGTGTCCTCTCCCGTCATGTGGTCCTCGTACTCGAGGCGGCCGGTCGATCCCCGGATGAAGAACAGTTTCAGGTCCAGCAGAATCCCCTCACGGTCCACGAATCGCGTTCGCCTCACGCGATGGCCGGTGAGAGGGGAGATCTCATCCCTCTGGATGAAGCCGGAGCGATCTGACACCTCGAAGCTGACCACACCCGCGACCACGAGATCGGCGCCGTAGGTCGACGCAAGTTTTCTCCAGAAGCCGGTGTTGGCGAGGAGCTGCTCGATCGGCTGCTCGGGAAGGGCGGGTGGCGCGACGTCGAGGACCTCGAGGTTTGAGCGCCGGCGCACCTGGCGGCGAAGCAGGGGGACAAGCTCTCCGTTGATATCGACCTCATCGTCGGCCCGATCGACGATGAAACGGGTCACGAGAACGGTGCGCAACCCCTCCATCGACATCCGGGCAGGCATCGGTACCGTCAGGGTGACGCGGGCCACTTTTTTCGCGAGGAGGGGCGGCAGCGGCCCCATGGTCAGCAGCAGCGCGGCGACGGCACCGAACCGTCGCACGCGGGCCGCGCGCTGCGCGGGGGCAGGAGCGCTATTCACCGCGCTCACCGGGGGATGCGGATCGGGCGGAGAGCAGATCGAGAAGCTGCATGAAGTCGTCGTAGTTCTCGCGGATCTCCTTCCGATCCGGATCGAGACGCAACGCCTCCTCGTACTGACGGCGCGCCCCCTCAAAATCACCCAGGCTCTCGTAGCCCACCGCCAGGTTGTTGCGCACGCGGGCGTGGTCAGGTCGCTCCTCGAGATACTTCTCCCAGCGGAAGACGGCCTCCCGCCAGAGGCCCTGCTCGGCCGCTTCGACTCCGAACCGCATCTGCTCCTTGAGCGAGGCGCCGCCTCGGGCCCCGTTGGGGACGAGGATGAGGGTGAGAGATGCGAGACAGGCAACGAGCTGGATTTTTCCTGGCATGCGGGCCTATAAACCCCCAGCGCCCGGATCACCGGCCCGGGGAAGGGCAACTCAATCGACGCAGGGCCGAAGCCGCGGCGAGTATAGGACAAGGGTGAAGTCATTTCAATTCGTGCGCGGGGTTGACACAACGAACCACCTTTGTAGATTATTCTGTGATCCCGCGATGCGGCCCTGGAGATCCCCCGGAGATTCCCTTTGACACATCCTCTGAAAGATTGCTTCGGAACGGTCATCTCCAACTTGAAGAAGATGAAGGAGTGCGTCCGTTGCGAGCTTCTGGTCGAATGCCGGTCGGTGAACTGGCAGGAGGCTCTTTCAGTGGATGGCCCGGTCGCCGGACGGGTCACGGCATCGGGTGGCGCGGTGCGCGGCGGGGGGCGTGACCCGGTGCGCGGGGGTGCGGCCGGATCCTGAGGCCGACGCCCTGGCGCGGGGGGATTCTACGGAGAGTCTTCCTCCGGCTCGCTGTTCCCTTCGATCGTTTCGAGAGTGCGGGTGTAGATGCGGCGGGCTCGAACCTCGAGCTCCGATCGCCTCACCTTGAGATCGATCGATCGCCACCCCTCCCTGTCGGGATCCTCGGGCAGGTAGCAGAGCAGGTACTGGTTGCTGAGCGCGTCGGAGATCGCTTCACTCACGCCCCGGATTCGTTCCGGGCCCGGCGTGTGGATGACCTGGCCGCCGGTATCATCGGCGGCGCGCTGGATGGCGGCGATCAGGCCGTTGCCTGCCCCCGGCGGTCCGAGGATGACGGCGTAGACTCCGACGCGGGCGCGCATGAGCGCCTCGAGCGCGCTGGCCAGCGGCGCATCTGCTGATGCCCCCTCCCCATCGACGTTTCCGGGTCTCATCGCCGGGTCATCGTCGCTCACCGTCGCGACGGCGGGGGTCTCCACCGGCCCGGTTGTGGGAGTCTCCTGCACCGGCTTCGGAGCCAGGAACAGGACGACCACACGCCCACCCGGACGCGTTCTCAAAGCCTCTGCCGCCTCCATCAGGATCGAGTCGAGGGGCCGCTCACGTCGCGGTGCCTCGATCTCTCCGGCCCGTCCGAGGCTTTGCCGGAAGCGGGGTCGCAGGTAAGAGAACGCATGCTCCGCATCGTGCGCCTGATCGGACCTGCGGGCTTTGCCGTCCCAGCTGTCGAGGAGCGCCAGGGCGTGCTGGGCAGGCAGAGACTCCGAGAATCGGGCCGCCTCCTGAAGCAGTCCGGCGCGTGCCGTCGGGTTATCGGCGGGGGCCGCCACCACGACGGCGACCGAGGTGGGGGCCGGCTCATTGTCGAAGTGAACGATCCGCTGCCGTCTGCCGTTCTCCGACAGAATGAAGTCGCTCACCTTGAGCCCCTGAACCGGCTGCCCCGCGGAATCTCGCACCAGGACCGGGATCACTTCGAGGGGAACCGCGGCGCCGTTCGACAGATCGCTCGAGCGCGAGATGTACAGAACGCGGGCGCGCCGGCCTCCCCGCGTCACCGCCCGCACGGAGATCCGGTGACGGAGGATCTCATCACCGAAGTCGGTCTCGTAGGTGAACGGAGGTTCGAGCACGGTCTGGATCAGCCGCCCGTCGATCAGAAAATCGACCCGTTCGATGGAATCCCCCTCGGGGAGGGTCGGTGCAATGGCGATCGTCCGGGGCCCGAGCAGGTAACGCGCCAGGGGACTCGTCAGGGTGATTGAAAATCCCCCGTCATCGGGGCTGCGCGGGGCGGGGCGGGCGCTCGGCCCCCTGCGCGCCGCATCACCGTTGTTCGAGTCTTCGCCGGAGGCGATCGGTGCGCCGGATCCTGACACCATCGGCAGGGTACACAGCAGGAGGGTGGCGAAGAATAGACTGCGGCAACCGAGCGACATGCGGTGACTCCGACCCAGCGGGCCGGCGGCGGTTGCCGGCTCTAAGAAGATAGATGCAGTGCCGTGGTGCGTCAAGAAGATCGGATCTCGTGTACGATGATTCGCGTGCGAAAAATGACCATCCGGCTTTCACGCCCCCGCCCCGCTACGAGGGAGGCCTCCCTTGAGCGATGACCGCCCGCTCCGGGTGACGACCGGCCCGGTCCGGGGGAGGATTACCGCCCCCCCCTCGAAGAGCCTCACACAGAGGGCGCTGGTCTCCGCGGCGCTCGCGAGTGGTCGCTCCGTCGTCCGTAACCCTCTGCTATCCGATGATTCGCGCCACCTGATCGAGGCCCTCAACGCCGTCGGGATCGAGGCGCGCGCCTGCGAGCCGGGCGGGGGGGCCGCGTCGGTCGAGATCGTCGGCCAGGGAGGAGCGATTCCGGCCGGGAGCGCCCGACTGAGCGTCGGGAACGCCGGGACGACGATGCGGTTTCTGACCGCCATGCTCGCCCTCGGGCGCGGCTCGTACGAGATCGATGGCAACGACAGGATGCGGCAGCGCCCGATCGAGGATCTCCTCGTTGCACTGCGCGCGCTGGGGGCCACGGCCGAATCGATCCCGAAGAACGGGTGCCCTCCGGTGCGGGTCGGCGGGTCCGGCATCCCCGGGGGGGGGGTGCGCCTCGCCGGCTCGAAGAGCAGTCAGTATCTGTCGGCGATCCTGATGGCGGCCCCGGCCGCAGACGCCCCCGTCGAGGTGACGATCGAGGGTGATCTCGTCTCGCGGCCGTATGTCGATCTGACCATCGACATGATGGCTCGGTTCGGGGTCGTCGTGGAGCACGATCCCGCCGGGTCCCGTTTCGTCGTGCCCGGCGGACAGAGATATCTTGCGCGCACGGTCACCATCGAGGGGGACTACTCCTCGGCGTCATATTTCTTCGCCGCCGCCGCCGTCACCGGCGGCCTGGTGCAGGTCGCCGGTCTGAGCCCCGAATCGGCCCAGGGGGACGCGCGCTTCGTCGATCTGCTCGAGCGGATGGGCTGCGTGGTTGCGCGAGGAGCCGACTTCGTCTCGGTCGAGGGCCCCCGCGAGCTTGCCTGCATCGACGCCGATCTGGGGGGGATGCCGGACGTTGCCCCAACGCTGGCGGTCGTGGCGATGTTCGCACGGGGCGTGACCCGCATCCGCGGCGTACCCCACCTGCGTTTCAAAGAAACGGATCGGATCGCCGCCGTG
>JAPUIN010000348.1 GCA_027297005.1 Acidobacteriota bacterium | reverse complement strand
GATCGAACGAAACGGAGGGCCAACCGCAGCACCCGCCGGTCGTAACGGCGGACCAATACCTCGAAGGCGTCGGCGCTCCCCGCCTGCGCCTCGGCGATGAGCCTGCTCTCTTCCGATGAAGGCACCCTGGCTCTGCTCCGGTCCGGCCAACCTGCGGCCGCTCAAGCCCCTCGCGGGTTCATGGCCTCTCCGCACTTCTATTTGGACGTGGGAGGCTGGAGAAAGGTTAGCAGGGATCGGCTGGGATTTCCGCCTCCGGGCCGGAGAGGTGGTGGCGGTTCGCAGGGAGGTTCAGCGGAACTGTTCCATCACCCAGAGATCGGCCCCCTGGGGCCGGAGCCGACAGTGAGGCTCACGATCAGCCCGGCCGTGCACGACGCGCGGGCCGATCCTTGACACGAATGACAAAACGCAGGCCGGACCAGACGTCGTCGATGGCGCAGATCTTGGTGTCGACCAGGCCGATGCCGATACCAAGACTCTGCACAACATCGAAGCGAAGATCGGTCGGGACGCCGGATGACTTCTTGGGCCAGGCGGCCCACAGCATACCGTCCGACACGAGACGCCTTGCGACCGCCGTGAGGCGGGTCCGGAGCCCGGCTTCCCGATCGGCGAACACCACGGCACAGTCGAGGCGACCTGCCGTTCCCCCGGTCACCACGACGCCGGCCGGAAGACGCCCCAGCGTCGCCGCGAAGCCGGCCGGCGCATCGATGAACCGGATTCTGAAACCGGGCTTGATTCCAAGTTTCTTTAATAGTGGCGTGCCGGAGTACCCTGCCGTGCCGCGCACGGGCGATCTCCCTTTCGGCTGCGATTGAGTCAACCGGGCCGCGATCCGGCGTACGGGCGGCGTCAGCCGGTTCCGCCGGAGGCTCCGGCGATGCGCTCAACTTCCGACCAGACACGGAGCAGGTTTTCGCCGCAGATCTTGCTCACATCTTCCTCGGAGTACCCTCTCTGCAGCATGGCGCGGATCAGGTTCGGGTAGTACGAGACATCCTTGAGGCCGGTCGGAAGCGAGTCCCCCACTCCGTCGAAATCCGAACCCAGGCCGACATGGTCGACACCGACCAGTTTCACCACGTGATCGATGTGATCGACCACGTGCGACACATCGGCGTAGATCCGGTCACGCTTACTCCAGTAGTCGCGGCTGAACTCTTCTGCCCGTGGATCGCCGGACGTCAGGCCATTGTCCTTCATGAACGCTTTGTACACTTCCCAATACGCCAGCGACTGACGGTTCGCCTCTTCCTCGAGAAATGCCGAGCCGAAGTTGATCTGGATGACGCCGCCGTTCTTCGCCAGCAGGCGGATCCCGTCGTCATCCATGTTGCGTTCCCATCCCGGTGTGAAGCGCCGGCAGGATGAGTGCGAAGCGATCACCGGAGCGCTGGAGATTTCCATGACCTGGCGCAGGGTATCGTCCGACACGTGCGAAATGTCGATGATGATACCGACGCGGTTCATCTCCGCGACCACCTTCCGGCCGAATGGACTGAGGCCGCCCCACGTCCTCTCTGTGGAGTAGGACGAATCGCAGATCTGATTGTTCTCCGAATGGGTCAGGGTGACGTACCGGATGCCCCGGCGATGGAAATACTCGACATTGGCGAGGTCGTCCTCGATCGGCGCACCGTTCTCCATGCCCATCGGCAGCGAGATGCGGCCTTCGGAGAGGTGCCGGCGCACATCGGAGGTAGAGCGGGCAATGGCGAACTTGTCCGGCCAGTCGGTCTCGAACTTCATCACCATATCGATCAGCCCGTCGGCGAACTCCCTGGCGCCGCCGGTTTCCTGGTACGACGCCGGAACGTAGATCGACATGAACGGCGCGTTCAATCCGCCAGCCCTGGCGCGCGGGTAATCGAAGTCCCCCTTCTCGGTGCGCACGGAGATGTCTTCCATCCCCTTCGTCAGCCGGTACGGCACATCGACGTGGGTGTCGACGATCAGCAGCGACTGCGCCAGCTCGGCGGCGCGGGCTGTCAGGTCGGGGCCCGTTCCGCTTTCGGGAGCGCCGCCGCAGGCGATGAACGGCAACCCGAGAAGCGCGATAAGCAGTGCTGGTCGACCTCGAACCATGGCGAACCCTCCGATGCGCGCAGTGTACTTCGTTCGACCCCGATCCGCGACCGGAGACTTTGTGAACCCCCACGCGGCGTCCCGCGGGGTGCATCGATTAGCCGTTTTACTCTACCGAGCGGTCCTTTTCGGACCCGACGGACGCCAGCCAGCAGCGCAGGGTGCCGCGGTACAGGGCCCTCTCGAAGTACCCCCCAACTGCCGACAGACCGTCATACCCCAGGCGGACCAGCGGCTCCAGCATCGGATCGAGCTGCTGGCCGTAGTGCCGCATGCAGGCATCAGGGTAAATGCCGGGCCACGAATAGCACGACACAACCGCGCGGCGGTGCGTCGCCGGGATCGACGGCGGCACGCCGCGTTCCCATTCCGGATCGCCGGCGAGAAAGATATGTTTGTCGAGGTCCCCCTGGGGGATCCCTTCCACACCGCGCACGATCGGCGGCGTCGCCTCGAGGATGTACGGATCGACCGCCAGATCGGCGATCACCGCGTGCCGCGGCAACCAACCGATCCATTCGTTCGGCACGATCGGCTTCGAGGGATCGCTGCGCTGCGAGGCGTCGACCAGGATGTCGGTGTCGCGGAACAACCGCTCCACGGTGGCCGGACGCGCGGTGATGTTGCGGCCGGCGCCGATCGCCAGCACCCCCGGGGCACCATCGGCCATATGCTTGTTGTTGCGCCCCCTGTTCCCCATCTTGGTCGCCGCATCGAGAGCATGCCGGCCGACCATGCCGGTGCCGAGGACCACCACGCGCAACGGCTCCTCGCCGGGCTTGAGCCGTTCGGGAGACTTGCGCTCCAGAACCCGGAAGGCAGCCTCCAGGCCGTTCCAGGCGACCGCCTTCATGTTCTCGACCAGCCGCACACCGACATCGTTGGCAATGCCGTCCAGCGAGATCGCGTTGATCTCCAGCCGCTTCAGGAACTCGACGCGCAGCGGCCGGGTCGGGAAGTGCAACATGGAGACCAGGCAGGCGCCGGGTTTGAGCAGCTCGAATTCCGCGTCCTGCGGCGAGCGCAGCAGGAAGACGATATCCTGCCCGAACGCGTCCGCCCGTGAGCAGGCGTGCACCGACTCTTCCTCGCGCCGGTAATCGCCGGCGGTCAGGTCGGAGCGGGTGCCATAACCCTCCTCGAGGTACACGTTGAGGCCGAGGCCGGTCAATGTCCGCACCAGCTCCGGCATGAAGACCCGCTTCTCTCCCCCTTCCTGCATCATGCGGGGAAAGCCGGCCGTTCTGGGCGGCTTCACGATGTCCCTCCATCCGCCCGGGCGGTGACGCCCTGTGGACCGTCCCAGCGGGACAGCTGCGCGCTGACGATCGCCCTCTCGAAGAAGTGCCCGCTCGGCGAGATCTTGGCCACCCCCCCCTTGTTGATCAGGGTTCTCAGGAGAGGCTTCAGTTGACGCCCGTAGACCCGCATGCACTCTTCGGGATAGATGCCGGGCCACGAGTAACACGACACGACGTGGCGGCGATGGCGGCGATCGATCGATGGGTGCAGCGCGTCGAAGGCCGGATCATCCGGCTTGAACACGAACTGATCGAGGGTTCCCTGCGGAATCCCCTCGATCCCTTTCACCCGCGGCGGATCGAAGGAGCGATCGTCCGGATCGCCCGACAGGTCGAGTATCACGGCATGCGCCGGAAGCTCGCCGACCCAGCGGTTCGGAATGACCCCCCGGCCGGGATCGGGGCGTTGGGTGGCGTCCACCAGGATGTCGGTGCGCCGCAGCAGGTCGA
>JAPUIN010000347.1 GCA_027297005.1 Acidobacteriota bacterium | reverse complement strand
GCCGAGCAGGATCGGAACGAGCCTCATGATCGGCAGGGTGGAGAGCAGATAGCCCGGTCCCCCGGCCGGCTGGGAGCCACGCAGGGCGGAGCCGATCGTGCCGGCTGCCCCCACCAACACCGAGAAGAGCGGCGGATGATCGAAATATGGCCAGACGACCGCATAGTGGTTTCCGAACCAGCTAAATTCGCGGACGCGGTCGCTGGGGTAAAGATCCGGAAACGCGGTCCAGGATGCTGGAGTCCCTTCCCGCAGGAGGTTCCATCCCTCCCAGGCATGCTGGTACTCGTCTGCCGTCTCGTTGTGGAACGGCACGAGGGCGTAGTCGTGGAGCAGCATGGAAGTGGCCAGAAGGAGGATGAGTCCCAACGCCAGGCGCGGCGCGCCTGCACCGAGCCGCTCGAGAATGCCCGCTGCCGCCACGTTTCCCTTCCGCGCGGCCAGGATGATCCCGAAGCCGACCAGGAGCGCCGCCGCGAGCAACAGGAGACGCAGGGCCCTCTTCGCTTGGGCGTTCGCGAACGCTTCGGCGTCAACGCCGAGATGTGTGCTCGGGATCGGGTGGAGATCGCCTCCCGGCGGACGCCAGCGCAAGACGATCCGCGCGTCCCCGTCGGTCAGAATGTAATCGACCTCGATCGGATGAAGACCAGCCTGGAGACGACGGCTCGCCACCACCCTCTCCCGCATCTCAATCGGGCGACCATCGAGACGAAGCCGCCCCTCCCCGCTCGATTCGATCTGGAATCCGTAGGTCCCCCCTTCCGGTATGCGCAGCACGCCGTGCCACGTAATTGCGTACGAGGGCATCGATTCTGGAAACCCGAGCCTCGCGATGTCCCAGTGATGGATGTAGACCGCATCGATACGGTGGGGGATCGGGAAATTGACGGCCGGGTCGATGCGAGGAATCGAGTCTCCCTGCTCATCGACCAAAAGGGGCACGCGACCGCCGTCCGCACCGAGAATGCCATAGTGTCCGGCCAGCCCGCCGGCCGGAGGACCAAACGCCACGATCGCGAGCGCCAGACCGGTGAGAATCAGCAGGGTCCGATCGACCGTGCGGCGAACCGCCCGATCGCCGCCCTCCATCAGAGCGCTCACTCCACGACACCGGCGCGGGTGGCCGCCGCGCGCATCGCGTCGAGGAGCGCGTTCTTCTCTTCCTCGGGCAGGAACGTCGCCCGCCCCGTCTGCAGGCCGATCGAGAGCACCTCGCCGGCACTCAGATCCAAACGGCCCGCGAGCGCCTCCCACTCCTCGACCAGCGTCGTCCCGAACATCGCCGGATCATCGGAGTTCACGGTGACCCGGACCCCGGCCCTGTACAGCGCGCGGATCGGATGGCACTCCCAGGAGGGAACCACGCCCGTGATGATGTTGCTCGTCGGGCAGCACTCCAGGGGGATGCCGCGCCGCACGAGGGTCGCCACCAAGTCGAGGTCCTCGACGCTGCGCACGCCGTGACCGACCCGCTCCACCTGAAGCTCATCGATCGCCTCCCAGACCGATCGCGGGCCGTCGAACTCCCCGGCGTGGATCACGGTGTGGAGCCCGAGCCGTCGCGCCTCACGATAGACGGAGGCGAACGCGGCGGTCGGCAGGGCCCGTTCGTCCCCTCCCATGCCGATTCCGATGACGTCGCTGCCCCTTCCCGCGTGCGCCGCCTCGACCACCCGCTCCATCCCTTTGATGCCCCACTGACGGACCCCGTCGAGCAGAAAGACCAGGCGCGGATGACCCTCCCGTTCTCTGTGACGGCGCGCCGATCGGCTGATGGCATCGACAACCTCGTCGATCGGAATTCCGGCCGCTTCGAAGATGACCGGTGAACACATCACCTCCGCGTACAGGACCCCATCACGCTGCAGGCGCCGGCAGAGGGCCGTCGTGATTAACGCAAAGTCTTCAGGCTCGCGCAGCTCGGAACAGAGAGCGCGGAAGTTGCGAAGGAACTCGGGGAAGTCGCGATGGCGATAGAGGTTCGCGAGGGCTCTGCGTGCCTCGGGCTGTACGGGACCATCCCGTTTCTCGACGATGCGGACGAGGGTGTCCAGATCGATCGATCCCTCGAGGTGCAGATGGATTTCCGCTTTCGGCATCAGGCGGATAAAGTCGCGCGATCCTGCTTTCACGGTCCTGGATCAGCCTTCGGCCCGGCGTGAACGCCAGAGGGGTCGGGCCCGGAAACCCCGCTAACGCGGGGCCCCCGATGACTCCGCCTCCGGGCCCCCCTGGCGTGCCGGCGGCGAGTCGCTGTAATGGACGACCCCCTGTTCATCGGTGTAGCGGTAGATCGGCGTCTGCCGTGGGGCCATCCCCGAGGTTCGCCGTCGCCGTCCGGGGACGGCGTAGGGAGTGCGCCCCTCACCGAAGATTCGCAGGACCTTCCGCACATAGTTACGTGTCTCCCGATAAGGGGGGATCGCGTGGTTGGCGGCGAGCACCGCGCTCGCACCGGCATTGTACGCGGCCAGCGCCAGCCGTTTGTCACCACCGAATCGATCCAGCAGCCTTCGCAGATAGCGCGTCCCTGCGCGGACGTTTTCCACCGGGTCGAACGGGTTGACGACGCCGAGGCTGCGCGCCGTCGCCGGCATCAACTGCATCAATCCCTGGGCTCCCTTGATCGACACAGCCCATGGATTAAAATTCGACTCGACCTCAGTGACAGCGTACACAAGGTCCGGATGGACCCCCTGCTCGAGGGCCGCGCTCTCGATGAGCGCCCGGAACTCATCCCCACGGTGGAGCGTGGCGGCCACCCGCCCGGCACGGTACCTTCGCAGATTCCCGTGATCCGGCACGTTGGTCAGGACGAGGGTGCCGTTGGCGTCACGACGATAGAGAATGTCACTGTCGGCCTTCAACGCCGGCGCGGCAGAGAGAGTCAGACAGACGAGAACCGGGCCGATGAGATCTGTGCGCTTCATCGGCTCTCTCCTGCCCTGCGGATGGCCACTTCAACGATCTCGAAAGTCCGATCGCGCGCCGCCACGAGATCGCCGGAAACTTTTCCACCGGCTTCGGCCAGATCCGGCTTGCCGCCGCCGCGGCCGTCGATCAGCGCCGCGAGTTCCTTGACGATCGCGCCGGCATGCAGCCTCGGGATCAGATCGCGACTCACGGAGGTCGTCACCGTGGCACGCCCCTCCCGGCGTGCCCACTGCACGATGACGCCCGATGGCAGCCGCTCCCGGCTACGATCGACGAGAGCCCGGAGGGCCCCCTTCTCCAGACCCTCCTGCGGGCCGCGGACCATCACCTTGATGCCGAAGATCTCGCGGATCTCCTCTCGCGCCCCCCCGCTCCCTCCGGAGGCAATCGAAACTTTGAGCTTCTCGACCTCGCGCTTCAGGCTCCGGTTCTGATCGAGCAATGTGGCAAGCGTAGCGGAAAGGCGGGCGCGATCGACGTTGAGGACAGACTGCAGGCCATCGACGACCTTTCGATCCTCGCGCAGTTCGCTCAGCGCCCCCTCACCGGCGAGGGCTTCAACGCGACGAATACCGGCGGCGATCCCACGCTCCTGGGTGAACTTGAGAAGGCCGATCGAGCCGGTGCTCGCGGCGTGGGTTCCTCCGCACAGTTCCATGCTGTAACCCGGAATTTCGATCACGCGCACCGTGTCGCCGTACTTGTCGCCGAAGAATGCCAGCGCGCCCCTGCGCAGCGCCTCGTCGAACGGCATGACGCTGGCGCGGATGGGCAGATCCTGCCGGATGACGTCGTTCACGTCCTCCTCGACCTGCCTCAGGATCTCCTCCGACAGTTGCGCATAGTGGCTGAAGTCGAAGCGGAAGCGATCGGGTCCGACCAGCGATCCGGCCTGCTTGACATGGGTTCCGACGACGTCGCGCAAGGCCGCGTGCACGAGGTGGGTGGCATCGTGGCTGCGCATGATCGCGAGGTGGCGCGCGCGGTCGACCTCGGCGAGCACCGTGTCCCCCACGCGCAGGCGACCCTCGCAAACCCGCACCGCGTGCAGGTTGAGCATCGGCAACGGAGCCTGGGTGTCGCGCACTTCGGCGACGCCTTCCGCTCCGGTGAGAAATCCGCTATCGCCAATCTGCCCGCCCGCCTCGGCGTAAAACGGCGTACGGTCGAGAAGGACCTGACCCTCATCCCCCTGCGTCAGGAGATCCACCGGCCGATCGGCACGAAGCAAAGCCAGGACGCGCACGCCCTCGACGCGTGTCTCCTGGTAGCCCAGGAATTCTATCTCGCGCACCGGGAGGTGTTCGACAACACCTCCGGCGGCCGACTTCACCTGTTTCATCCCCCGCCGTGAACGCTCACGCTGCACTTTCATCGCCTTCTCGAAGCCGTCCTCGTCGACCGTAAGTCCCCGGGCGTGGGCCACGTCCCTGATCAGGTCGAGCGGCAGGCCGAAGGTGTCGTACAGCTTGAACGCCTCGGGACCGGGGAGGGTGGGCCGACCCGTGGCCTTGAGATCCCGGGCGAGCTCCTCCACCCGCTCCAGCCC
>JAPUIN010000346.1 GCA_027297005.1 Acidobacteriota bacterium | reverse complement strand
GTAATCAATGTCCATCCGGTTTGGCAGAGCGCAGATTTTCACTGGAGACCCGGCCTGGGGGCCGGGTATTTTTTTCTCCGCGGGGCGGATTGGAGTGCGGCCCGTCTTTCGGCCGGCACATGCCCGGGGGGATGGCGCGAGCTCAGATCGCGGGCGGCTCGGGGCCAGGTGTGGCGGGCGGGATCTCCTCGGGCAGGGGAGGCGGTGCCGGCCCTTCGTGGCGGGCCAGTTTGAGGCGCAGGGCATCCGCCTCCTCCTCCATGCGGCTGACCTGTCGGCGGAGTTGCCGGTTATTGATGCGGATTTTAATGCCGTCGATGACGCCGATGGCGCAGGTGAAGGCGACGCCGAAGATGGCGGCCGCCGCAACGATCGCCCCGACCGGGGCGGGGCCGATCTGCCAGAAGACCATGTCGACCGAAATGTCGGCGCTGTTGTAAATGCCGACGACGAGGAGCACAAGGAAGAACATGCATACGACTACGTAAATCAGGATATTCATCGGCGCGACCTCCCGGTGTGCCTCGTCCGTCCCGACCCCTGGGGGCTCGCCTCGCCGGCGATCCGCCGCATCAGATGGGACCATCGTCCCTGTGCCATGAGGATCGTGTCGATCACCTCGCGAACGGCGCCCCGGCCACCCCTGGCCCGGGTGACGAACCGGACCCTGAGCAGAACCTCCGAATGCGCGTCGGCCACGGCGACCGGCATTCCAGCGCGTGCGAGGATCGGGAGGTCGAGCACGTCATCCCCGATGAAGCACACCTGAGCATCGTTCAGGCCCGTGCGTTTCTTGATGGTTTCGTATCGCGCGAGCTTGTCTTTGACGCGAAGGTGGATCTCATCCATTTTCAGTTCCTCAGCTCGCCGGAGCGTGGCCGCACCGCCGCGGCCCGAGATGACGCCGGTGCGCAGCCCGGCCTCGCGGGCGAGTCGCACGCCCGCGCCGTCCCGCACATTGAACGATTTCGCCTCACCGCGCGCTCCATAGAATGTGATGCGGCCGTCGGTCAAAACGCCGTCGACGTCCATCAGCACCATCACGACGCGACGCGCGCGCACGGCCAGTGCTCTGCCGCCCCACGAACCGGCTCTCCCGGTCAAATGAGCTGCGTCCGCCAGAGATCGTGCAGGTGGAGCACTCCCTCGACGCGGTCCTCCTCGCCGACCACGACGAGCGACGTGATCTTGCGGGATTCGAGGACATTCAATGCGTGGGCCGCCAGCTCGCTCCGCCCGATGGTCGCGGGGCTCTTCGTCATCACGTCGTCTACGCTCCGGTGGAGCAGATCCTCGCCGCGTTCGATCGCTCTCCTGAGATCGCCGTCGGTCACGACACCGGCCAGAGTTCCACCCGGGCCGACCACACAGGTCATGCCGAGTCGTCGCTCGCTCATCGTCTTGATCGCCTCGCGCATCGATGTCCCGGTTTTGACAATCGGGGCGTTGTCCGCGAGGTGCATCAAGTGGCCGACGGTCAGGACCTTGCGGCCGAGTCGCCCGCCGGGGTGATTGCGGGCGAAATCGTCAAGGCTGAACCCGCGACGGGCGATGAGGGCCATGGTGAGGGCATCCCCCATCGCCAATGACGCCGTGGTGCTCGCCGTCGGCACCAGCTCGAGCGGAGAAGCCTCGCGCTCGATGCGCACGTCGAGGTGGACACGGGCATGGCGTGCGAGCGTCGACTCGGAGTTGCCGGTCATCGCGATGAGATCGATTTCGAGACGTTTCAGAAGCTCCATCAGGCGGAGCGGTTCCGCGGTCTCGCCGCTGTAGGAGATCGCGAGGACGACGTCGCCGGCGACGACCACCCCGATATCTCCGTGGACCGCCTCCGCGGGGTGGAGAAAAAGGGAGGGGGTGCCGGTGCTGTTCAGCGTCGAAGCGATCTTGACCCCGATCAGCCCCGACTTGCCCATGCCGGTAATGATCACGCGGCCTCGGCAGCCGTGAAGGAGTTCGACCGCCCGGTCGAATTTCTCATCCAGGCGCGGAATCAGGTCGCGTATGGCGCGTGACTCCAGGTCGAGGACCTGACGCGCGATGTCGTTCGGCTTCATTGTCCCCTCGCGGCGGCGTCGATCGCCAGGACGCTGCCGAGCACCCGCTCGACTCGGTCGAGCGGCAGGGCATTCGGTCCGTCGCTCCGGGCGGATCCGGGGTCGTCATGCACTTCGCAGAACAGTGCATCGATGCCGACAGCGGCCGCGGCGCGAGCGAGCGGCGGAATGAAAGTTGGATCTCCGCCGGACCGGTCTCCCTGGCCGCCCGGGAGCTGTACGGCATGGGTGGCGTCCATCACGACCGGGTACCCGAACCGGCGCATGATCAACAATGAGCGGAAGTCGACCACCAGGTTCCCGTATCCGAACGTCGTCCCCCGCTCGGTGACGAGAATCGACTCGTTACCCGCCGAGCGGACCTTGTCGATCGCGTGCTGCATGTCCCAGGGTGACAGGAACTGTCCCTTCTTGATGTTCACGACCGCCCCGCTGCGCCCCGCCGCCACGAGCAGATCGGTCTGGCGGCAAAGGAAGGCCGGGATCTGGAGAATATCGAGGACTTCGGCAGCCTCCTCCGCCTGCGCAGGCTCGTGGATGTCGGACAGCACCGGTACGCCGATCTCCTCTTTCACGCTCCGGAGAATGCGCAACCCTTCCTTCAATCCAGGCCCGCGAAACGAATCGACGGAGCTGCGGTTGGCCTTGTCGAAGGACGACTTGAAGATGTAGGGGACACCGAGCCGTCCGGTGAGGTCACGGAGCGCCCCCGCCATCTTCAGCGCGTGCTCCGCGCTCTCGATCACACAGGGTCCCGAGATGAAGGCGAGCGGAGCTCCGCCACCGATCACTAGGTTTCTGGCGATCGTGACGCGCCGGCTCAGAGGGGCGTCGCCGCTATCGCCGCGAATCCCGGTGCCTCTTGCAGGCATCGATGAAGCTCCGGAACAGGGGATGAGGGGCCATCGGCTTCGACTTGAACTCGGGATGAAACTGGCAGGACAGGAAGTAGGGATGATCGGCAAGCTCGACGATCTCGACGAACCGGCGATCCGGCGTCTCGCCGCTGACACGCAACCCCTTCTGGATCATCGCATCGAGGTGCTCCCGGTTCACCTCGTAGCGATGCCGGTGGCGCTCGCTGATCTCGCTCTGGCCATAGGCGGCGTGGGCGGCGGTGTTCTCCTTGAGGACACAGGGCCATTTTCCCAGGCGCATATTTCCTCCCATCGCCTCGACACCCTCCAGCTCGCGCAGCTTGTAGATGACCGTATGCTCCGCGTCCGGGTTGAATTCGGTCGAATCGGCCTCCTGCAGTCCCACGACGTTGCGTGCGAACTCGATGATGGCGCACTGCAGGCCCAGGCAGATCCCGAAGAACGGGACACGCCGCTCGCGAGCGTACCGTATCACTTCCACCATCCCGGAGACGCCGCGAATGCCGAATCCGCCCGGCACGAGCAGCCCGTGGCAGTCGCGCACGGCCTCCTCAATGTTGCCGTTTTTCAGATTGTCCGCCTCGATCCAGCGCAGGTCGACACCCGTGTCATTGGCGATGCCGCCGTGGGTCAGCGCTTCGTTGAGGCTCTTGTAGGAGTCCCCGTAGGTCACGTACTTGCCCACCATGCCTACGGTGACGCGACCCTCCCCGGGGTTCTTGACCCGGCGCACCATCCGGACCCAATCCTCCATGTTCTTGTCCCGGTACGGGAGGTCGAGCAGTTTGAGGAGTATCGCGTCGAGCCCCTCCTTCGCGAGCACGAGGGGAACCTCGTAGATCGTCTCGACGTCCTTGGCCGTGACGACCGCTTCCTCGGGGACGTTGCAGAAGAGCGCTATTTTCTGCTTGATTTCGCGCGGGATGATTCGGTCGGTCCTGCACAGCAGGACGTCTGGCTGGATCCCGATCGCCCGCAAATCGCGAACCGAGTGCTGGGTCGGCTTGGTCTTGAGCTCCCCCGACGTCTTGATGTAGGGGACCAGGGTCAGGTGGATGAACACCGCGTTCGACGGGCCGGCCTCCAGCCGGAATTGACGGATCGCCTCCAGGAACGGCAGCGATTCGATATCGCCGACCGTCCCGCCGATCTCGACGATCTGGATATCGTGATCCTTCGAGACGGTGCGGATCGCCGCCTTGATCTCGTCGGTGACGTGCGGGATCACCTGCACAGTGCCGCCGAGATATTCGCCCCGTCGCTCCTTGGCGATGACCTGCTCGTAGATCTTGCCGCTGGTGTAATTGTGATCGCGTGACATCACCGTCGAGGTGAAGCGCTCGTAATGGCCGAGATCGAGATCGGTTTCGACGCCATCCTCCGTCACGAACACCTCGCCGTGCTGAAAGGGGCTCATCGTACCCGGATCGACATTCAGATAAGGGTCGAATTTCTGCAGAGTGACGCTGAATCCACGAGACTCCATCAGCCGGCCGATCGAGGCTGCGGCCAGCCCCTTGCCAAGCGACGAGATCACTCCACCGGTGATGAAGATGTACTTGGTCGGCACTCTCACCTCCACGAGATCAGGACTCCAGGGCCCTTTCCACCGCCGTCACGTCCTCGGGCGCATCCACGCCGAGATAATGACCGCGGGCCCCGAGCACCCTGATGGTCCGGCCCCGCTCGAGAACCCGCAATTGTTCCAGTCCTTCGACATCCTCCAGGGTTCCATGGCCCCAGGAGGCGAACTCTTGAAGAAACCCGCCCCGGTACGCGTAGAGCCCCACATGACGAAACCACGGTCCCTCCGCCCCGGACGTCCCGGCCTGTGGATGCCGGTGCGGAATGCGACTGCGTGAAAAGTAGAGCGCACGTCCGGCCTCGTCGCAGACGACCTTCACGACGTTCGGGTCGTCCGCTGTCTCGGCGTCCGTCAGCGGTTCCTTGAGCGTCACCATGTCGACCCCCTTCTCGGAGGCGAGGCATTCGATCAGGGCATCGACATCGGCCGGTTCGACGAGCGGCTCGTCCCCCTGAATATTGACGTAGATGTCGGCCGGGAACCGCCGCGCGACTTCCGCCAGCCGGTCAGTGCCCGACGCGTGCTCCGGCGACGTCATGACGACCTCGCCCCCGAACTCCTCAACCGCCCGGCGGATTCTCTCGTCGTCGGTCGCGACCATCAAACGCGTGAGGCGCTGCGCGGACCGTGCCCGCTCGTAGACTCTCTGAACGAGAGGTTTTCCAGCGATGAGAGCGAGAGGTTTGCCTGGGAAACGGGAGGATCGGAAACGGGCTGGCACTACCCCGAGTGAAAGCATCTGCGGCTTGGATTCAGGTGACGAATCATCGACGGTCATCTTAGCGCACGCCGCGGTGGGGTGTCAAAGGCCGGTCCGGACGCGCCGCCGCCGGCTGCGCCCCGTTTTTCCGCCCGCGCGAGCCAGAATGTTGTGGACATGAGGCGTCGCGATGTTAATATTTGATGGCGTGCGTGATGCGTCGCTGGAAGACCGAAGACGGGATCGGCGGCGCGTGGAGGGTTCTGCGATGTCCGGTGAAGTGCAGAAGACTCTCGATTCCCTGGGATGGCATCTGCCCGAGGTTGGGAAACCCCTCGGATCGTACGTTCAGAGCGTCCGGACCGGTAACCTGCTGTTCATATCCGGGAAGTTTCCGAAAGAGAACGGCAGGCTGAAACATGTCGGCAAGGTGGGGCGCGAGATCAGCGTGGAGCAGGGGACCGAAGCCGCCCGCCTGGCGGCGCTCAGTGTCCTGGCGACCGCGCGCCAGGTCGTCCAGGACCTCGATCGGATCCGCAAGGTCGTTCGGTTGAC
>JAPUIN010000345.1 GCA_027297005.1 Acidobacteriota bacterium | reverse complement strand
GGGGCGGCGGGGAGTGGCGGGATCGACCGGGACGGATGACCGTCAGGCCGGCGCCCGGCGGCCTGCGGATTGCGTGGGGCTCCCGTCCGGCGAGGGCATCGAGATGATCGGTATCGGGGCGACGCCGGGATCACGCACGGCGCGATCCCCAAGTGTCCGGAGATGGCCGAATGCAGGCGTGGCGGGCTCAGCCCCGGGTCATCTTCCAGTAAAGAAACGAGAGGGTCACGAGAAGGCCGAGGAGAATGAGCGGCTCCTGGTTTCTGACCATCCGTCGGAACGACCAGGTCGACCCGTCGCCCGGGTAGCGTTTGAGGGAAGGGAAGAGCAGCGGCACGGATCGACTGTATTGTTCGTAGGCGTCACCGTGAATCTTCGTGAGCCGAGCGCCCTCGACGCGGATTTTCCTCGGCATGTAGTAGAAAAAGAAAATGGCATAGCCGATCCCGAGCGCCACGAGATTCACATAGCTGTCATGATGGGCCGCGAGACCGAGTCCGGTCAGGATCAGGAGGCGGCCGAGGTAGAGCGGACACTGGGTCCAGGCGTAGGGTCCGCTGGTCACGAGCCGGACCGACTTCACAAGATGGCCGGCGGCCCACAGGCGCACGCTCTCACCGAGCGCGACGGCGATGGCGCCGACGGCGAGGGATGCGGGAGATGGGTGGGACAGAATGACGAGTGCGATGACGAAGGCGTATAGCCCCGCCAGGCGGATCCATCCCAGAGTTTTGCTGCGTTCCGACACGACCCCCCCTGAAGCGCGGGCATCCTAATGGAGCGAGATCGTGCTGTCAATGAGTGACCGGTGATCGACACGCACGGCGCGTGATTGGCCGAGAGCAGCCGCACCTGATGCGGTTCGCCATCGCCGTGGTCGGATGGCAGCTCGCGGGCGCGGTCGTCGCGTCGAGCCTGGACGCGCGCGGACGGAGCGGCCTGGCGGCAGGGGCGATCGTTGCTTCGTGTATCCTGACCGCGATTCTCGCGATCGAAGGGATCATGCCGAGCCTGAATCAACAGCGAAATATGCGCGGATTCGCGACGGAGGTGGCGGGCATGCTGCGACCGAACATTCTGTTCACCACGACCGGATCGAACCGCGACGCGCGGTTCTTCGACACGAAGCGATCCTCGCCGGCTCTCGATACACTGGAAAGCGTCCTTGATGATGTGCGCGGACGCGGCATCCGGAACCTTCTCATCGAACGACCGCTCCTGAGATCGATTCGCGACGGACTCCTGGAGGGCGGCGCGGAAATCCTGAGAGGCGACATCGCCGGCACGATGTTCATTCTTCTGCGTCGTGAGGGGCCGTCTTGAGGGTCTTGCGAGTGATTCTTGGTGCCTGTCTCGCCGGGCTCCTGGCCTCGGTGTTATGGGTTGCGGGCATCCTGCCTCCACCCGAGGGATTGCGGCGTCGCGTCGTGGCGTTCGTCTCTATTTATCCGGGCCCCGTCTCCTCGGCCGAGGTCGAGCGTGTGGAATGCGGTCCGCTGCAGGTGAAGCGGTTCTATATCGTCTGTACGCGGGGATGCGAGGGGGAGTGGCGGCTGACCGGAGTGACCGGCCTGCGTGTTGAAACACTCCGAAATCTGAACCGCATCCCCCGCGAGGATGAGAAGGAGGTCCGTGAGAGGATCAATCGCTTCATTGCGCGGGAGGGGATGAATCTCGACGCGGACGGTGCGCGCTCCATGATCGCATGTCACATGCGTCTGGCGGGGCTCCATCCCGAGCTCATCATGACACCCCTCGATCTCGATGCGCTGGCGCTGGCCAGGGGGCGAGAGGAGGCGATGCGGCGGCTCGCGGAGAGCTTCGATGGCGCCGGCCTCGAAACGATGAACGTGCGGGAATTCGGTGAAGTGTTCGCCGCCGATTTCCACTATTGGGACACCGGACGGGTGGGGAGGCCGGTTCTTGAGGTGACCTATCGGATCTCCCGTGATGGCCGACTGCTCGACGTGTGGGCAACGGGTCCCGTGACTTCGGATGGATCCCCGGGGGAGGTGTTTTCGGGCCCACTCCCTTGATCGAAACGGCGAAATGGACCGAGTTGACCGATCCCGGGCGGGTCAGCGCGGGGGACGTCTGCGGGTCTGATCGAAAAGGCTTTTGAGCATCCGACCGAAGCGATGAAGGCTGCCGCGATCCGGCACCGGGTCGCTCGATGTCGGGAGGAAACGCAGCCGCAGCTTGGCGAGCGATCGTCGATCGATCCGGCACGCCTGTGCGAATATCAACGAGCGGGGGAATCGACCTGGCCGCGCGGAGAGGACCGCAGTGGAGAAATCGAGGACGTACGGCCTGCCATCTTCTCCGGCGACGACATCGCTGCGGTTCAGATCGCCATGGGCGACACCCTTCGCGTGGATCGATTCGAGCAGTTTCTCGAGCCGGTCGAAGAAACCCTCATCAAGATCTCCGGGTTGGAGGCGACTGAGATCGCGACCGGCGATGTACTCCATCAGTAGCGCATGCCGATCGACCCGTCCGACGAACCTCGGAACGCCCGGTGTGCCTTTCAGTCGTCGGTAGGCGCGGGCCTCGCGGTCGAGTTGCCATGGACCGAGCAAGGTACGAACCGGCCAGGGACGTTCGGACAGATCCTTCAGGACGAGCGACCGCCCGTCGATCTCGATCAGATCGACGATCGCCTTGGTGGCGTTGCGACCCGCATGAAGGCGGTGCCTGGGGAGATCTTTCAGTCTGCTGCGCGGGATATCCATGGTGATGCCGGCCGGACCCCGGGTCGTTACGGACCCTGTGATAGAATGACGCGAATCCATCGTCGAATGAAAGGATTGTACAGGGGAAATGAGTGCCGGACACCATCGGTCTTTCCGTGGAAACGGCGGGCCTGGCCATCATCTACCAGGGCGGGCGCGGTAAAGCTGACATCCGGAAGGATCCGGGCGGAGACAGCAGGCGGATCCTCAAGGATTTCAGCGCCAAGTCCTGGCCGATCCGTCTACTGGGCCGCGTCCAGATCGAGCGTGAGATCCGGGCGCTTCTCCAGCTACGCGGGCTGCCGGGGATCCCGGAGTATCATGGCCGCTTCGGCGCACACGGCCTGCTGATGGAACGGATGGAGGGGGAAAGAATCACCCGGTGGTCTGCGACTCACCCCCGGGAACGGGCGGCGATGTTCGATCGGTTGAGCCGCCTCGTGGAGCTGATGCATCGACTCGGCGTCGCTCACCTGGATCTGAGAAAGCGCGACAATATTCTCGTCACGCGGGATGGGCGACCCAACGTCATCGATTTCAACGCCTCGATCTGCTTTCGTTCCGGGAGGGGCATCGCCCACCTCTTCTTCCTGCTCTTCCGTCGCATTGACACCGCCGCGATCCTCAAATGGAAATCCCGCCTGGCTCCCGAGTTACTCACCGAAAGGGAAGCGAGATCCCATAGAAGGATGACCTTCCTGAGGCGGTTCTGGATCTTCAACTGAATTGCAAGTTTGCGGCAGTGTTTCTCTCAAGGCAGGGTGGCGGTCGGGGCGTAGTAGCCTGAGCGCGCGTCCACCTGGAGCCCCTCCCGTTTCACTCGGACGGTGATCGATCGCCAGCGTCCGTCGTGGGATTCGTTCGTGGGGGAATAGGCGAGCGTGAACTGAGTCTTCAGATCCTCGGCGATCTGCCGGTAGACGCGAGAAAGCTGTCGAGCGCGGTCGGGGAAATAGGGTCTTCCACCTGTCTGCACCGAAAATGTGCTGAGGATCTCCTTCAAGCTGCGAACGCGGCGGAGATCCATCTCGCGATCCAGTCGATGCCCCAGGCCGATGGCGTAGATCGCGACGTCTGAACGATGCGATTTCTCAAGCGCCTCCTCGAAAAGATGCAGGCTCCCGGGTTCGTTGTCCTCCAGGGCCTGATCGCGGCCGTCCGAGAGCAGCACGATGGCACGCCGGCCTTCAATGTTTTTCAGGGAGTCGGCCATCCGGTAGACCGCATCGTACAAGGCTGTCCCCCCCTTGGCCCGAATCTCCCGAATCGCCTTCTTCAGTTCCGCTCTGTTCGAGGCCGGGTGAGTTGTTCCATGCAGAGAGTCGTTGAAAGATCGAACCATGAGCCGATCCTCGGGATCAGCCGCCTCCACGAATTCCTCGGCGGCGCGTCGCGCGAGTTCAATCTTTCCTCCCAGGTTCATGCTGTTGCTGGCGTCGACCAGCAACGCGACCGTCAAAGGTACACGCGCCGATGTGAAGTGACTGATCGTTTGAGGAACCCCGTCCTCCAGGATTTCGAAGTCACTTTTGTCGAGATCGCGAACGGTCCGTCCCTTGCGATCGCGCACCGTCGCGTAAACGCTGACGAGCCTCACCTCCTCGTACTGGCCGATGTACAAAGGTCGCGCGGTCACGATCGCTTCGCCGGTTCTGCCGGCGGAGTCGGTGGCGACCGCCCTGAGCACGCGTCTCAGAAATCGCGCCCCGGCGTTCCAGGTAAAGGCGTAGGGGGGATGTTCGAGGATGGTGAGCAGGCGGCCGTCCGCGAAGACTTCCACCCGGATGATGCGCTCGTCAGGGCTGGTTCGGGCTTCGATGACGACGCGAGTTTCCCCGAGGATCAACCCGGGTGGTGCAGGCTCGATGAATCGGACGACCACGGGGCCCGGCTGCGGAACCTCGACGGTCGTCGTGTCTCCGGAGTCTCCCGCGGCCGGAACGCAGATTCCCGGGGCGGATGCGACGCCGGCGATCGCGATCGCGATCAGTACGAGCGGGCGAAATAAACCCATTCGATTGATCGGCCGCGGCATCGGAGGCATTTGCCTTCCTCCCTGTTCTCCCGCAGAGGGATGCAGCGAATGGTGGCTTTCGTCTCGCTCTTGATCTGCTTTTCGCACTCGGCCGACCCGCACCAGTGAGCCCGGAAGAATCCTCCGCGCTCCTCGATCTCCTTCTTGAATGTCGTGTAGTCGCCGGCCTCGTGGGTATTGTCCCGGAGGAAGGTCCGTGCGTTCTCGAGCATGTCACGCTGCGCCGCCTCGAGGATCTCACCGCATCGGGAGCGCAGGTCGGCGGCCGGGATCGGGGTCTTCCGTCGATCGATCCGGCGCACGGACATGAACTGGTCCTTCGCCAAGTCCTTGGGGCCGATCTCCAGTCGCAGGGGAACGCCCTTCAATTCCCACTCGTTGAATTTCCATCCCGGTGACATCTCATCCCTCAGATCCACCTGGACCCGGAACGATTCACGAAGGTCCTCGCACGCGCGGGAGGCTGCCTCGGAGATCCGGCTCTTCTCCTCATCGCTTTTCCAGATCGGGACGATGATGATCTGCACCGGCGCCAGATGGGGAGGGAAGCAGGGCCCGTTGTCATCACCATGCGCCATGACGAGGGCTCCGATCAGACGGGTCGAGACGCCCCAGGAGGTCGACCAGACGTGCGACCATCCGCCCTCCTTGGTCTGGTACTTGACGTCAAACGCCTTCGCGAATTTCTGACCCAGATTGTGCGAGGTGCCGGCCTGCAGGGCCTTGCGATCCTGCATGAGCGCCTCGATGCAGTAAGTCCGCACGGCACCGGCGAATTTCTCGCTGTCCGATTTGCGGCCGGTGTAGACCGGAATCGCCATGCTCTCCTCGGCGAACGCGCGGTAGACCTCAAGCATGCGCAGGGTCTCCTCCTCGGCCTCGATATCAGTGGCATGCGCCGTGTGCCCTTCCTGCCAGAGGAACTCGGTCGTTCGCAGGAAGAGCCTCGTGCGCATCTCCCATCGGACGACGTTGGCCCACTGGTTGATCAGGATGGGCAGATCCCGGTAGGAACGAATCCATTTGGCGTACATCGCGTAAACGATTGTCTCGGAGGTGGGGCGCACGACGAGGGGCTCCTCCAGCTTTTTTCCGCCGCCGTGCGTGACGACAGCGCATTCGGGCGCAAATCCCTCGACATGTTCGGCCTCCTTGTGCATGAACGACTCGGGGATGAGGAGGGGGAAGTATGCGTTCTCATGCCCGGTCGCCTTGAAGCGGGCATCGAGATCGCGCTGCACGCCCTCCCAGACGGCGTACCCGAGCGGCCTGATGACCATGCATCCCTTGACCGGGGAATAGTCCGCCATTTGAGACTGAATGACGACGTCGGTATACCAGCGCGAGTAGTCCTCGCTCCTCGGTGTGATCAACTTGGCCATTCACTCTCCTGAGACGGGATTTCTCGATTGTCTGCCGATGAGCGGGGTTTCAGTGGATCTTCTCCGCACCGCCGGTCATCGGCACGAAACGCACCGGCAGAAGCGTTTCCCGATCATACCCTTCGCGCGTTCTCGTGATCCGGATCAGATGCTGCTCACGATCACCCACCGGAATCACC
>JAPUIN010000344.1 GCA_027297005.1 Acidobacteriota bacterium | reverse complement strand
TCCGGGAAGACACCCAGTACCCGTCCGCGCGACAGAACACGCAGAGCCCGCTTGATTCCGCGCGAGTCCTGTCCTTCTAGCCGCACCGGGATTGTCCCCATGCCCCAGTAGAACCAGCGCAGCAGCACCAGATCGAACATCCGCTGGAGGACGATGAAATGGATCGGCCGCGGTGAGGCAGCGCCGAGCACAACCGGATCGGCATAGGAAGAGTGGTTGGCGACAATGATCACAGGACCAGTGCGCGGAAGGTGTTCGAGCCCCTCGCGCGTCAGCCGGAGATAGAGGCACACGAAGGGGTGCAACATCCCCTTCACGAACCAGTAGAACATCGTTACTCGATCCGCCAGCGCGCCGGCAGGACAAGTCCGCCGCTGACGATCATCTTCGCTCCCTCCTCAACGGACATGTCGAGCGGAATGAGCCGCTCGTCCGGCACGGCGACGAGCCAGCCCGAGGTCGGATTCGGGGAGGTGGGAAGGAAGATGAGAGAGTGTCCCTTGAGGTCCCGTTTCCGCCCCGCCGAATGAATCGTCGTCTGATCCTGGGTGAGAAACCCGAGCGTGTAGATCCCCGGGCTGGGGTATTCGACCGCCACGACGCGCCGGAACGAGTCGCTCTTGGTGTGAAAAGCATCGAGAAGCTGTCGGGCGGCACCGTAGATCCCCTTGATCAGGGGTATGCGAAGCATCAACCGATCGAAGGCGGCAACGATCTGGCGGCCCAGCAGGTTTGTGGTCAGAATCCCCACGAGAATGACCAGGAGCATCGTGATCGCGATACCGATCAGGGGTGCTGCATAGGTCGCGAAGGCGGGATCATTGATGTAGGGGAAGTGCACCAAAGCCAGCACCCTCATGATGAGAGGTGTCGAGATGCCGCGCACCAGGTTAAACAGGAGCCTCAGCACCCAGATCGTGATGATCAGGGGAAGGAGGATGGCGAGGCCGGTCAGGAAGAGGCGTCGGGCATGGCCCCAAAACGATCGATCCTCGCTGCGTCTCTTATGCAACCGGCCCTCCCCGTTCCGTGTCCTGATCCCCCGTGACACCGAGGCGGCGCGAGAATTTCATGAAGTAATCGGCGCCGGAGAGGATCGCGACCAGAACCACCACCCAGATCGCGATGTCTCCGGCAAGGCTCCAGCGCCCCAGGTACTGGAACCCCAGGATCAGCAGCACGATCGCCACCATCTGGCTGATCGTCTTGTACTTGCCCCAGATGCTGGCGCCAATCGTAATTCCCTGGCTGCTGGCGATCATCCGCAGGCCGTCGACCGCGAACTCTCGTCCCAGAATGATCCAGATCATCCACCCCTCAACGACACCGACCTGTACGAGAGAAATGAAGGCAGCCGATGCGAGCAACTTATCGGCAATCGGATCGAGGAGGATGCCCAGAGTCGTAACCTGATCGCGCCTGCGGGCGAGCCATCCGTCGAGATAGTCGGTGAGGGAAGCAAGGAGGAAAACCGCGACCCCGATCATCTGCCATGACAGACCGATCGGCTCGAACGCGGTCACCCGCGTCATCAGGACCACCACCAGGACGGGGGTCAGGAAGATGCGGATGATCGTGATCCAAGTCGGGAGATTGATCATCGCATCGGTTGCCGGCGATCTGTGCGATGTGTAGAATGCGGCCGCCGGGTTGGCCTTCCTCGCCTTTCGCTCTCCTCGCGACCGTACCGGGTGGCTCCCTTTGTCAGCCGCGCAGGGCGGGCGGAAAGTAGCATAAGGACCCACACCGGTCAACCGGAGCGACTGTGACGATCCGATTCGGAACTGACGGATGGCGAGGCATCATCGCGGACGATTTCACCTTCGACAGCGTGCGGGCCGTCGCGCAGGCGGTGGCCGATCTGATTCATGAGGAAGGACGGTCCGGCTCCCCCGTCCCGGTTGGCTACGATGTCAGATTTCTGAGCCGTCGGTTTGCCGAGAGCATCGCGGCGGTCCTCGAGGGGAACGGCATTCCGACCATCCTGCCTGACGCGCCGATCACGACGCCGATGCTCTCCTGTCAGGTGGTCGCCAGCGGCGCGCCGCTGGGAGTTGGCGTCACCGCCAGTCACAATCCTCCGCACTATAACGGTGTGAAGATTAAAGCAGCGTTCGGCGGCAGTGCCCCTCCCGAGTTGACGGCTCGGCTCGAGGCGCTCGTGGGACGCCGCGCGCCACGGATCGGTCGTCCTCCCGAGCGGCGCCACCCGTTTCTGCCGGCCTACGTGCCGCGCCTGTTCGCCGTGGTGGATCTCGAGACGATCAAGAAGGCACCTCTGCGCATCGTCGTCGACAGCATGCACGGAGCGGGGTTGCGCATCCTGGAGGGACTGCTGCGCGGAGGGAAGGTACGCGTCACCACCCTGCGGGGGGACGCCGACGTGCTGTTTGGCGGCGTCCAGCCCGAACCTCGCCCCGACCTTCTCGGCCCCCTGGCCGCTGCCGTGCGCAACCGCCGGGCCCACATCGGGATCGCGACCGACGGCGACGCCGACCGGATCGGGGTCTGCGACGAGAAGGGCCGCCCCGTGTCGCCGCTCCAGATCTTCTCGCTGCTCGCCCTCCACCTCCTCGAAACCAAAGGGTGGCGCGGTGCCATCGCCAGAACGTTCGCCAACACGCTCGTCGCCGAAAAGATCGCGCGGCGGTACGACCTTCCGTTCTACGATCTGCCGATCGGGTTCAAGCACATCGCGCGCCTGATGCTCGAGCAGGACGTCCTGATCGGCGGGGAGGAAAGCGGCGGCATCGGCGTGAAACGATTCCTGCCGGAGAGGGACGGCATTCTGATCGGTCTCCTGCTGATCGAAATGCTGTCCCGGGGCGAACGCAGACTCAGCCGCCGGATCGCGTCGATGGAGGCGGAATTCGGTCGATATTTTTATCGCCGTGTCGACCTCAATATGCCGATCCGGGAAGGCCGTCAGGCGGTGGAGGCGATTCACCAGCGCCCACCCGTCCGGCTCGGCGGTCTGACGGTGCGCAGCATCGACACCCTTGATGGCGTGAAGCTGCTGTTCGGGGACGAGGGATGGATCCTGTTCCGACCCTCCGGGACGGAGCCGCTCCTGCGCGTTTATTGTGAGGCGCGCTCCCAACGGTCGGTCGACGCCCTGATCCGCGCCGGGCTGACACGCATGAAGCGCTCTACGGCCTGATCCCCGGCCGCACCCGGACAGGCTGGAGCGTCACCGTATGCCACGCATCAGCGCATAGGTCTCCACCAGATCGCCCACCGTCATCACGCACGACAGGACGAAGACGATCAGCAGAACGTAGGTGGTCCCACGGGCCAGCCACCGCGTCCAGGCCCGCTCGTGGACGATGCGCAGCACGAAGGGGAGGAGCGCGACGACGGCGAACAGGATCACCGCCGCCTGGCTCTGCGCCGCCGAGATCGGCAGTGGCGCCAACGCACCGGGCAGGTCTGCCGTTGCGATCGGGTGACTCGCGAACGCGTAGAGGAGTCCGGTGACCACGGCCGTTATGGCGAATGGGAAAACCCTGTACAGATCGGCCTTCTCGAGCATCTCCTCGAGATACAGTCCTGCCGCAATGCACAGAAACGGCGCGATCGGGATCCGGTACCATCCGTACACGACACGGTAATCGGCGGTCATGGCCAGCAGAGTGACGTAGATCGCGATCGGCAGGAGAATCGCGCGCTGCCTCCCCCGGAGCGCGAAGGCGCCCGCGAGCAACAGGAACAGGTAGAAGCCCCGCCCGAATGACTTGACCACGACCTTCCCCGAAAGAAAATCGAGAAACACGTCGAGGCTGGCCGACTTCATCGTCGCCTGCGCGTGGACAACGCTTGTGAAGATGTCCCAGTCATAGGCCGCCGCGTACAGGAGATACAGAGCTACGAATCCCACTGCGACGGCCGCGGCCAGCGCCGCACCACGGTACCTTCGCGCCGCGGCCAACAACACAACGACGATCGCGATGACCGCCACCCCGGTCGCCTTGGTCCAGATCGCCAGGCCGCACAGCAAGCCCACGAAGAGCGCGTCGATCGCTCGGCCCGTGCGCG
>JAPUIN010000343.1 GCA_027297005.1 Acidobacteriota bacterium | reverse complement strand
TCTCGGGGCGCTGCAGGATCTGATGCGGGGCGCCCGGCGCGACGGCCGGGCCGTCTCGATCATGGCCGGCCGGCACGCCATGGGTGGCCAGCAATTCGGCACCGACACCATTCTGATCGACGCCAACAGCCTGCAGGGGGTGCAGGGGTTCGACGCCGCATCCGGCGAAGTCGAGATCGGCGCGGGGACGCAATGGCCGCGCCTGATCGCAGAGCTCGATGAAAGGCAGCAGGGAGAGGAGCACGCCTGGGGGATCGTTCAGAAGCAGACCGGCGCCGATCGTCTCAGCATCGGGGGCGCCCTGTCCGCGAACGCCCACGGCCGGGGTCTGCGATTCAAGCCGATGGTCCAGGACGTGGTCGAGTTCACCCTCGTCGACGCGCGCGGCGAGGCGATTCGTTGCAGTCGCGTCGAGAATGCCGAACTGTTCCGCCTGGCGATTGGCGGCTACGGCCTGTTCGGAGTGATCGCCAGCGTCCGCCTGCGGCTGGCGCCCCGGCGCAAGGTGGAGCGCGTGGTCGAGGTGATCGACGTCGCCGATGCCGCGCGCCGCTTCAAGGAACGGATCGCCGAAGGCTACCTGTACGGGGACTGCCAGTTCTCGACCGATCCGGACGAGGGGACCCTGCTGCGCAGAGGGGTCTTCTCCTGCTACCGTCCGGCGCCCGCGGACGCGACGACCACGGAGGGGGGAAAGATCCTGGCGACCGACGACTGGCTGAACCTCATCGCGCTCGCCCACGTGGATCGCACCGAGGCGTTTGCTCGCTACTCCTCCTACTACCTCAAGACCAGCGGTCAGATCTACTGGACCGACACCCACCAGATCTCCGAGTACATCGACGATTATCACCGGGTTCTGGGAGGGCGCATCGGCCCGCTGTCAGCGGGGACCGAGATGATCACCGAGATTTATGTCCCGCGCGATGCACTGGCGCGGTTCATGGAAGAGGTGCGGGCCGATATCCTGGAGCACGATATCAACCTGATCTACGGAACGGTGCGTGTCATCGAGCGGGACGACGAGTCGTTCCTCGCGTGGGCGCGGGAGCCGTGGGCGTGCGTCATCTTCAACCTGCACACCGCGCACGACGCCGATTCGCTGGCCGTCACGGCGCGACACTTCAGGCGCCTGATCGATCGCGCCCGCGCGTACGGCGGCAGTTACTTCCTGACATATCATCGCTGGGCGACGCGCGAGCAGGTCCTCGCCTGCTATCCGCAGTTTCCCGAGTTCCTCGCCCTCAAACGCAAGTACGATCCCGAGGAACGTTTCCAGAGCGACTGGTACCGGCATTACAGAGAGATGTTCAGTGACTCCGCGTGATCTGTTCCCGGTGAGGGGGACCGTCCGATGAAGATCGCACTGTGGGTTCTGGCGGTGCTCCTGGTGTTCGGAGGGATTGCGGGAACATTTCTGCCCGTCCTCGCCGGGGCGCCGCTCGTCCTGGCCGGCTTAGTTCTCGCCGCCTGGATCGAAGAGTTCGAGAAGGTCGGCGCCATCACTCTGATCGTGCTCGGGATTCTGGCGCTTCTCGCTGTGGGTTTCGATTTCCTGGCATCGACCCTGGGGGCGAAGCGGGTCGGCGCGAGCCGGAGCGCGATCATCGGGGCGATGCTCGGCACGCTGGTCGGCCTCTTCTTCGGCCTACCCGGGATCGTCCTCGGCCCGTTTCTCGGGGCGGCGATCGGCGAATTCATCGAGCGGCGCGAATGGCTGCAGGCCGGCAAGGTCGGCCTCGGGACGTGGCTCGGGATGGTGTTCGGCCTGGCCGGCAAGGTGGCCCTCGTCTTCACCATGATCGGCATCTTCATCGCGGCGTACTTCCTGTGAACGAATGAATTCTCCCGACACCGGAGGCGATTGATTGCGTACGGCCATCCTGACGACCCTTGCACTCATTGCGTTCGCCGCCAACTCGATCCTATGCAGGATGGCACTCGGTCGTGCAGCAATCGATGCCGCGAGTTTTTCGACCCTCCGGCTGGTATCCGGCGCCATCATGCTCCTGCTGCTCAGGTCGCTGTTCAATCGCCGCGGCGCGCCAGGCGCGGGTGGAGCCGAGCGAGATCGCGGTGACTGGATTTCGGCCTCGATGCTTTTCCTGTACGCAGTCGGATTCTCGTTCGCATACGTCAGCCTGGGCACCGGCACCGGGGCATTGATCCTGTTCGGCGCCGTGCAGATGACAATGATCTTTTCGGCACTGCGCTCCGGGGAGCGGCCGCTTGTTCTGGAATGGATCGGCCTGACCCTCGCCGTGGCCGGCCTCATTTATCTGGTCTTCCCGGGCCTCTCGGCCCCGTCGCTGTCCGGTTCGGCATTGATGGCGATCGCCGGGATCGCATGGGGGATCTACTCGTTGCGCGGTCGCGGATCGGTCGATCCGCTCGGCGGAACGACCGGTAATTTTGTTCGCACCGTGCCGATGGTCATCGCGGTCAGCCTCGTCATGTTCAGCCATCTCCACATTTCCTTTGATGGAGCACTGCTGGCCATTCTGTCGGGCGGGATCGCTTCCGGCGTGGGATACGTCATCTGGTACGCGGCGCTGCGCGGCCTGACCGCCACCCGGGCCGCGACGGTGCAGCTGTCGGTTCCGGCTCTCGCCGCCGCCGGCGGCGTGATGTTCATGTCGGAGAGCGTGTCGTTCCGCCTCACGCTGGCGGGGATCCTGATCCTCGGCGGTGTTGGCCTCGCTGTCGCTTCATCGGGGAGCCCGCTGCACGCGCGGCAACTCCATGTATCACCGCCCGGCCTCCGCGCTGACGGTCAGGCGGTGGACTCCTGACGATTTTCTCGAAAGGAAGCGTTATGAATCTGTCTCTTCGATTATTGGCTCGATCGGCTACCTTTCCGTGGGTCGCGCTCTGCATGGTCCTGGCCCCTGTCGCCTGCTCGGGCAACTCATCATCGCATCGCGCAGACGTCGACACCGCTGCGATCCGCACAGCCGACCTCGCCTATGTGACCGCCTGGCTGACGAACGACGCCGACGGCGTGATGGCCACATTGACCGACGACGCCGTCATCATGCCTTTCGGGATTCCGGCCATCGAGGGGACGGAGGCGATTCGGACATTCTGGTGGCCGCCCGACTCACCACCCGCGACGATCACCGAATTTACCGCCGTCCAGCATGATGCGGGAGGTGGCGGTCATATCGGCTACGTCCGGGGCTCGTTCTCTCTCTCGTTTGAATACGATGGGAAGATGCTCTCGAACCAGGGCGATTACCTCTCGATCCTCAGGCGTCTTCCGGACGGCTCCTGGCGGATCTCGCATCGAGCCTGGAACGATCTCCAACGCTGAGGATAACGGGTGAGCGAACGAAAGCAGTACTCGATCAACATGGACGTCCGCTACGCCCCGCTCGAGTTGGTCGACATTCCCGCCATGGTGGCCGCCTGCAAGGAGGATTGGTTCAACCAGACGCTGTGTGTGGTGAACGACAGTCTTGTCCGTCTCGGTATCATCAAGGGGGAGTTCCACTGGCACAAGCACGATGAGGAGGATGAGTTCTTCTACGTCGTCGACGGAACCCTGCACATCGATCTCGAAAGCCGCTCGGTCGCTCTGAAGCCGAAGCAGGGGTTCACTGTTCCCCGGGGGGTGCAGCATCGCACGCGGGCGCCCGAGGGGGCGGTGATCCTGATGGTCGAGGGGCGCGGCGTCGTTCCCACGGGGGACTAGCCGCATGTCGTCCGCCGCCGACCGGCCGGCCAATCCTCTCCGCGGGCTCCTGTTTGCCCAGGCGCAGGGCACGTTCAACGACAACGCGTGGAAGCTGATGGTCGTCTTCCTGGCGATCCGCATGCTTGAGCGCGCCTGCGGCGCCGAACGACACCCCAGGATGGACAACGTCGTCACCGTCATCTTCAGCAGCGGCAGCACTGGTGATCCGAAGGGGGTGCTGCTGACCCACTTCAACATCGACGCCACCGTCGAAGCGGTGGCACAGGTGTTCCACGTGCATCCGCGCGACAGGGTGCTTGGCATCCGGCCGCTGGAGGGGTACGGCACGACCGAGGCCTCACCGGTCATTGCCGTCGGCACGCTCGATTTCCGCGCGCCGGGGTTTTACCAGCGCGGTCGGAAACGCGAAGACCCCGACCCTGTTCCTGCACGGCATCGACGACGACCGCTGCCCGGTGCATGAATCCGAGCGGATGTATCTGGCCCTGCGTCATCCCGGCGTCGACACGAAGCTGGCCCTGTTCCCGGGGGAAAGTCACAACATGGACGCCGTCGCCAGCCACAAAAGGGAATACGCCCGCCTGATCGTCGAGTGGTTCGAGCAGCACCGGACGAAGTGACCGGTGTCCGGTTTGCTCCGCTTACCGCTGACCCGGTCATGCCCGGGGTCGGCCCGACACGGGGCGTGACCACGCCCCGGCGCAGGGGACAACCCCCCCGGCGCGTGCTATGGTAGGCCGCTTTGCCCGCGCCCCTCGCCGGGCGCCGGGCCGAACAGGGGACCTCGTATGCCGCTGAAACCGCGCACGGCCGAGACCCGCGGGCATGGGTTCGGCACTGCGCCGGTCTTTCTCGCCTCGATCAGCACCATCCTGGGGGCGCTGCTCTTCCTGCGCTTCGGGTACGCCGTCGGGAACCTGGGGGTGCTCAACACCCTTTTCCTGATCCTGCTCGGCCATCTGGTGACGATCCCGACGGCGATGGCGATCGCTGAGATCGCCACCAACCGGCGCGTCGAGGGGGGCGGCGAGTACTACATCATCAGCCGCTCGTTCGGCACGACGATCGGCGGCGCCATCGGCATCTCGCTCTACATGTCGCAGGCGGTCTCGGTGGCGTTCTACATGATCGCATTCGCGGAGGCGTTCCGGCCGGTCTTCGCCATGGTGGAGGACCGGTTCGGCTACATCCTCGAGCCGCAGGCGGTCAGTGTCCCTGCAACGCTGATCCTGGTCGGGCTTATCGTCAAGAAGGGGGCCTCCATGGGGGTGCGGGCCCTCTATGTCGTCTGCGTGATTCTCGGCGTGTCGCTCATCATGTTCTTTCTGGGGAAGGGGACGTCGGGCGAGTTCGTCACGCAGATCCCGCTGACCTCGCACGTTGCCAACCCCGTCCCGTTCATCATGGTCTTCGCGATCTGCTTCCCCGCCTTCACCGGGATGACGGCCGGCGTCGGGTTGTCGGGGGACCTGCGCAACCCGGGGCGGTCGATCCCGATTGGCGTCCTGTCGGCCACCCTCGTCGGGATGCTGGTCTACGTCGGGGTGGTGCTGAAGCTGGCCGGCAGTGCCACGCCTGAGGAGCTGGCCAGCGACCCGCTGGTGATGTCGAAGATCGCGCTGTGGGGTCCGATCATTCCGATTGGCCTCGCCGCCGCAACCATCTCCTCGGCGGTCGGATCGCTTCTCGTGGCGCCGCGCACGCTGCAGGCGCTGGCCCGCGATCGGGTGCTGCCGACCGTCCGTCTGGCCGCCTTCCTGGCCCGCGGGCGCGGATCGGCTCACGAGCCGATCAACGCGACGATCGTCTCGGGCGCGCTGGCCCTCGTCTTCGTGATCGCCGGCAGCGTCAATTTCGTCGCGCAGATCATCAGCATATTCTTCATGGTGACGTATGGCGCGCTGTGCAGCGTGTCGTTTCTCGAGCATTTCGCCGGTAATCCATCGTACCGGCCGACCTTCAGGTCGCGCTGGTACGTTTCGCTTCTCGGCGCGCTGATCTGCCTGATGACCATGTTTCAGATGCAGCCGCTCTACGCGCTGCTGGCTCTGGGAATCATGTGGGTGATCTACAAGGTGCTCCGTTACACGCGCCACGACGAGCGCGACCTCAGCGCCATCTTCGAGGGGGTGATGTTCCAGGCCACGCGGCGCATGCAGATCATGCTGCAGCAGAGCAACCTGGCGGGGCGCATCCGCGACTGGCGGCCATCGTTCGTGGCGATCACCCGTCACGGGCTGGATCGACTCGACATCTTCGACCTGCTCCGCTGGTGCAGCCAGCGTCACGGGTTCAGCCAGATGATCCACTACATCGAGGGGCGGCTCACTCCCGAGTCGCACAAGGCCGGGCAGGAGAGTGAGAAGAAGCTGATCGCGCGGACCGAGGAGAGTCACGCCGGAGTGTTCGTCAAGTCGCTCATCGCGCCGTCCTACACGACGGCGCTGGCGCAAGTGATCCAGCTGCCAGGCGTCTCCGGGCTTCCGAATAACAGCGTCCTGTTCGAGTTCGCCAAGGATCGGCCCGAGGAGATGGAGGAGATCGTTCAGGGGGCGCGCCTGGTTGCACCGCTCGGTCTCAACGTCTGCGTGATCCGCTCGTCCGGCTACCGATTCGGATACCACAAGAACATCCACATCTGGCTGACCGCCGACGATCTGCAGAACGCCTCGTTGCAGATTCTCCTGTCGTACATCCTGATCGGCCACCCCGACTGGGAGGACGCCGAGATCAGCCTCTTTGCCTGCTACCCGGCGTCCATGGTGAAGGAAGAACTGGAGAAAGTCACCGAGATGATCAGCGAGGGGCACCTGCCCATTTCCCCCGACAGGATCACGCCGGTCAAGTACGACGACGAGTCGTCATTCGAGCGCGAGACGCGCGAGCGCTCGGCGCAGGCCGATCTGACGATTCTCGGTCTCACCCGTCAGGAGATCTTCGAGAACCCGGAACAGGCCCTCATGGCCCACTCCGATCTGCGCGACGTCCTGTTCGTCAACGCCAACGAGACGATCAAGATCTTCTGACGCCCGTGGTCACCCAGGAGCGTGCGGCGCCGCCTCAGGAGTGGGCGATCCGCATCGGCTGGCGGGTCCTGTAGGTCAGTGAGCGCCACAGCCACTCGAGTGGGCCGAATCGGTAGCGACGCAGCCAGATCGGGCTGACGGTCAGCTGGACGAGCCAGATCCCGAGCACGACGAAGTAAAGCTGGTAGCGCTGCAGGTGCCCGTACAGGCCGAGGCCGACCCCGTAGAAGACCAGACCCCCCATGGTCGACTGGCCGATGTAGTTGGTCAGCGCCATCCGCCCGACCGCCGCCAGGCGCGCCCGGATCCACGGCAGGATTCCGGAGCGGCAGATCAGCATGGCGACACCGATGTGACCGGCCGCTACCGAGAAACGATTGATGTCGTTGAGCAACATCAGATGGCGGATGTGCAGCATGTCGAACCCGCTGGTCCTGGCGCTCTGCGCGATCGCGATCGTCAGCGGCAGGCCGATCCCGTAGCCGATCACGATCATCAGCGTGTAGAAGCGGCTGGTGCGCGCCGCGCTGAAGACGCCGAGTTTCATCATTCCCATCCCGAGGAGCATCATCCCGGCGACGTCCCAGATCAGGAATCCGAGGAATACCGCGGTCTGGAAAATGAACGACAGGCCGGCCTGGCGCCTGAAGATCGCGAAGTAGCCGGAGAGGAGGGTGTCGATCTCCTCCGACACCTGCTCCTCCGTCGGGCTGAAGAAGGTGCGCTGCATGTCGAGCGCTTCCGCCGCGGCGATCTGTTCCGCGGTCGGGGTCCCCCCCTCATCTTTGACCGCAGCGGCGGCCACCTCTATCTCGAGCAGCGTTTTCACGTTCCACAGATCGGCGAACCGGATTGGCGTCAGGATCGCCAGGACACAGATCCCCGCGATGATCAGTCGCTTCGGGCTGGTGGTCCGGAACCGATACAGCAACATACCGCACAGCCCATACCCGTACAGGATGTCGCCGGGCCAGAGCAGGATGTAGGCGTGCACCAGGCCGAAGAGGACCAGCCACAGGTTGCGCCGGTAGTAGACACCGGCCAGACCGGTCATGATTTCGTTCGCGCGCGCCCGATCCGCCATCAGCACGACGCCGGCGCCGAAAAGCATCGAGAAGATCGCGCGCATCTTACCGTCGAACAGGACGGCGTTGAAGAACCAGATGCCGATGTTGAGGCCGGTGTCCCCTCCCGCGACCTTCGGCGAGGAGTAGGAGGCGAACGGAAGCCCCATCGCCACGATGTTCATCATCAGGATGCCGAGCACGGCGACGCCGCGCAGAACATCGAGCGAATCGATACGTTCGGCCGCGCACACGGGAGCGGGGGCTGTGGAGGTCATCGCATTGTCCCAACCCCAGGAGCCCGTCCGTCTCCTAAAACGGCCAGATATACGGGATCAGCAGGACCGACAGAATGAAGAACGCGAGGTTCAGCGGCCAGCCGGCCCGGGCGAAGTCCCAGAACCGGTACATTCCGGGGCCATACACCATCGTGTTGGTCTGGTATCCGATCGGCGTCAGGAACGACGTTGACCCGGCGAAGCAGATCGTCATCAGCAGCGGGCGGGGATCAACGTCGAGAGCGTATG
>JAPUIN010000342.1 GCA_027297005.1 Acidobacteriota bacterium | reverse complement strand
GTGATCGCGCAGCTCTCGATCGGGCGTGTAGGTACCGACCCCCGTGTCGACCAGGATGTCGCGTCCCCCCGCGTGAACCTCGATCGAAAGCGTATCGTTATGGGCATGCGTCCCGATCCCCTGCATGCCGACCGGACCGGCCTCCAGGATCGCATAGAGGTCGTCGTGGCGCAGGATGGCGACGCCGGCCCCGGCGTAGTGGGTGCTGGTGATGCGCACCCGCGCCCCCTCCCGGATGCGTTCGAATCGCTCAGCGCAGGAATCGCCGAAGAACCACAGGGCCTCGTCCCAGCGCTCCCCGCTCAGCGCGAGCAATGCATCGTCGTCGAAGGCACAGGCGGCAACGCCGAGCAGGTGCCGATGATCGCGCCGATCCGCGCCGTACCCCCCCAGGATCTGAAGTCGGCCGTCGTCGTTGTCGCCAAGCTGTGGAGCGAGACCGTTCGGCTTGACGTAGTGCGCGATGTAGTCGATCCGGCGACCGACGACAACGCGCAACTCCGGCAGCCGGAAGCCGGATCGCTCCGCCAGCAGCCAGGATGTCAAGAGCATCTCGGTGGTCAGACGATGGTAGGCGGTGGACGCTTCGATATCGACTCCGTCGCCGCTCGTCTGCAGTCCGCTCTCCCGGACGATTTCAGCGATCGCGAGACCCTTCCAGACGTCGGCCTCCGGGGCGCCCCGGAACAGCACCCCGAGAAACAGCAGACCGACCAGGTCGGCCAGGTAGTGGTTGCCGTTGGGCGGCCAGTTCTCCAGGTGGCTGGCGATGAAGCGGCCATGCGCGTAAAGGGATCGCAGCAGCAGCGATGCGAACGGGCGATCGGCGTGAATCTCATCGCGGAAGAACGCATACCCCCAGATCCAGTTGACCGCGCGGATGGCGACGTCCATCGTGCAGGTCCAGTTGACGCCCCGCCCGGGTCGGTTCTCGCCCAGCCAGTCCCGGATCTCCTCCCGCATCTCCTCGTAGTAGCGGGGATCGCCCGTGATCCACGCAGCCTGCCCGAGACAGGGAAGATGCTGAAAGCGTGACAGCTCCCACGGCACCTTCACGTCGAAGCCGCGTCCGAAATCGTCCGACATGCGGGCCTGCAGATCCTCGAAGTAGGCGTTGCGCGGCCAGGTATGACCCGACTTAAAGTCAGTGTGCCATGGCAGCCGCGCTCCGAGATCACAGGGGCCCGATCCGAGCAAATCGAACCTCCTCAGCAGGACATGGTCGGCCTCCCGGACGATCGACGATGCCAGGGCCGGGTGGCGCTCCTTCAAGAAGGCCCCCATCCGATCGCGCGGCAGATCGGCAACGAACAGTCGCCGCGCATCCTGCTGCAAGCCGGCCAGCATCTCGGCAAACGTCCCGTACCGGCCACCCAGCGCGCCGAGGAACTCGTTTTCGGACGGGATCGCGAGATGGGCCTGATCGCGAAGGCGCCGGACGACGCGACCGACACGCTGCTTCAGCCCGCGGGCCGCGACCACCGGATCGAAGCGGACCCGCGTCATTTCCATCTCATGATCTCCCGACGTTTCAGGGCGTCGATGATCCCCTCCACGTGAGCCGCCCAGGTGTGCCGCTCGAGAGCGCGACGCCTGGCACCGACTCCTAGTCGTGCCCTGAGATCCGGATCATCGACGAGCCGGATGAGGGCCAACGCGTCGATCGGGGGAGAGCCAGATCCCCGCATCGTCCGGACCGCGATGCCGGAGCGTTTCACGCATCTTCAGAATGACCGGTTCCGTGACCGGTTCGTCCCTCTCCCCGAATTCAAAAACCCCGCAAATCCCGCACACTCAGGACACCCCATCCCGTGAATTTACAGACACTTACGAAGCGCCAATATAGTTCCACGGCAGCCCCTTGTCCACATTTTGACGCCTGCACAAGTTATTTTCTTTCAGCGATTTGAGGGCAACCCGTCCGGATCCCTGACGATATCGAGGGCAGCCCGGAGTCGCTCCCACTCGTTCGGATCGAGCCTCACGATATCGCGCGCGTAGGAACTGTCCGGACGGTAGCTTTGGAGGCCATCGCGCGCCGAGGCAAGGGACAGGAAAGCGGAACGCGCCCCCTCGAGATCGCCGAGATCGAGCAGCACCGAGGCCTTCAGCGCTGCGGCGCGCAGGAAGCGGGGCTCGAGCCGAAGAGCACGCTCCAGCACTTCGATCGCGGCCCCAGGCGACCCGATGGCGGACAGATGGCCTCCCCATTCGAGCAGCGGTCTCGGATCGCGTGGTGAGAGCCGTGCCGACTCACGGTACAGATCGTTTGCCCGCCCGATAGCTGCCGCGTCCCCGAAAATTCGCTCGCCGACGCGAGCCTCGAGGCGGGCGAGAAGCAGAGGAAATCGATAATCGATCGGCTTCAGCCTGCGCGCCTCCTCGAGGTGACGCGACGATACGGCATATCGATCCGCATCGATCGGCCCGAGATTGAGCATCGCCATCGCGAGGTCGTGCCGGTAGTCGGGATGCAGACGATTCAACCTCGCGGCGCGTTCCATGCGGTGCAGCCCGGCACGATCCAGACTGCGTGCTGCCTCCGCTTCGCGGTGCGCCAGGT
>JAPUIN010000341.1 GCA_027297005.1 Acidobacteriota bacterium | reverse complement strand
ACAGAAACTCGATGTGACAGTCCAGCACCTCACCCGCCACGCGACGCTCGACCTCGTCCTGTATCGATTCGAAGATCCGCTCGAGCGGAGCGCGGGCCGAGGCGATGCCGACCACGCCCAGTGTGGCACGCTGCCACAGGTCCTGGTGGTCGATCTCGGCCACTGCCACGTTGTGCTGACCGCGCAGCCGGTCCTTGAGGCTGCGCAGAATCTGACGCTTCTCTTTGAGGGAGCCGATACCAGGAAGATGGAGGCTGAAGATACAGAGCCCGACGTTCAGGCCGGTTCGCTCGTTGGCCGCGCCCACGGTCAGAGGCTCTTGACTGCGATCTTCTCGATGCGAAACGCCTCGATCACGTCGCCGATTTTGACATCGTTGAAATTTGCCAGGCCGATGCCGCACTCAAATCCGCTCTTGACCTCACTGGCGTCGTCCTTAAAACGCTTCAGGGAAGCGACCTTGCCGGTGTACACGACGACGTTGTCGCGCAGCAGCCTGGTGTCCGCGCTGCGCTGCATGACCCCGTCCGACACGTGGCAGCCGGCGACGGATCCGAGCTTCGGGACCTTGAAGACCTGACGCACCTCGGCGCGGCCGAGATAGACCTCCTTCGATTCCGGCTCGAGGAGGCCGACCATCGCCCTGGTGATCTCATCGGTGATGTCGTAGATCACCGAGTGCATGCGGATGTCGATCTTCTCTTGGTGGGCCATCTCCTGAGCGCTGCGTTCGGGTCGGACGTTATAGGCGACGATGATGGCATTGCTGGCCGAGGCGAGCAGCACGTCGGTTTCAGTCACGGCGCCCACACCCGAATGAATCACCTTGAGCTTGACCTTGTCGGAGGGCAGATCGGCGAGGGTTTTGGAGACCGCCTCGACCGACCCCTGCACGTCGGCTTTCACCACGAGCGGCAGCACCTTGATCGTCCCCTCCTTGATGTTGGTGTGAAGATGATCGAGGGTCAACCGGGATGACTTGGACAGCGTCTCCCGACGCATCTTCTGCTGACGTAACGCGCCGATCTGTCGGACCTTCCATTCGGACTCGAGAACTTGGAATGAATCGCCTGCCCTGGGAACGGTACCCAGCCCGGTCACCTCGACCGGAATCGACGGTCCGGCCTCTTCCATCCTGTGACCCAGGTCGTCGAATATGGCCCGCACCTTGCCATGCGCGGCGCCCGCGATGAACGGCGTGCCGACCTTCAGAGTGCCGCGCTGGACGAGGACCGTCGCCACGGGGCCGCGGGCCCGATCGAGTTTCGACTCCAGGACGGTGCCGGAAGCCAGGCAGGTCGGATCGGCCTTGTACTCGGTCACGTCGGCGACCAGCAGAAGCATGTCGAGGAGATCGTCAATCCCGGTCTTCTGCTTGGCCGATATCGGAACGGCGATGGTCTGCCCGCCCCAGTCCTCGACCAGAAGATCGTGTTCCGACAACTGCTTCTTCACCTGTTCGAGGTTGGAATTCGGCTTGTCGATCTTGTTGATAGCCACGACGATAGGCGCGCCGGCGGCCCGTGCATGATCGATCGCCTCGATCGTCTGCGGCATGACCCCGTCATCCGCCGCCACCACGAGCACGACGAGGTCGGTGACCCGCGCGCCCCGCGCACGCATCATGGTAAAGGCCTCGTGGCCAGGGGTATCGATGAAGGTGATGCCGCGGTTCTTGAACTGAATGTGGTACGCGCCGATGTGCTGCGTGATCCCCCCCTTCTCGGTCGCAATGATGTTCGAACTGCGAATCGCATCGAGCAGTGAGGTCTTGCCGTGGTCGACATGCCCCATAATCGTCACCACCGGATCCCGCGCGCGAAGATTGGCGGGCACCGCCTCTTCGGCCTCCTCAATGGCGATCTCCTGTTCGAAGCTCAGGACGGTCGCCTCAAATCCGAATTCAAGACACAGCTCCGTGGCCGCCTTCACATCCAGGGGCTGATTGATGGTCGCCAGGATTCCCTTGAACATCAGACGCGCGATGATGTCCTTGGCCTTGACCTCCATCTTTTCGGAGAGTTCCTTGACCGTCACACCCTCCGTGATCGAGATCTTCTTGAACACCTCGGGGAGGACGAGAGCCTGCGGAGGCGCGGGTCGCGGCGGAGGAGCGGGAGGCGTCCTCGATTTTCTCCTTCCCGGTCGATGAGAAGGGCGTCTCGAACGCATGCCGTGCGGGGGCGGCCTCCTGTTGATCGCCGGTCGCGGCGGGCCGCCTGGCATCCCCGGCCTGACGTAAGTTCCGGGGCGCGGGGGAGCGGATGGGCTCTGGCCCCCCCCGGGGATCGAGGAGGGGGGCATGCCGGGCCGCTGGGGACGGATCGGGATTCCGGGACGCGCCAAAGGCGTTCCGGGGCGGACCGGGCGCTGTCCCGTCGCCGGTGGACGCACCGTGGTGACGGGGCGAGGCTGTCCCGGGACCGGCGTTCCACCCGGTCTGCCTACAACGGGGGGGGCTGCCGGTCTGGGCCCGGCGGGAGCGCCGGGGCGCAGTCCTCCGGGAGTTCCGGGGCGCAGTCCTCCGGGAGTTCCGGGGCGCAGTCCTCCGGGAGTT
>JAPUIN010000340.1 GCA_027297005.1 Acidobacteriota bacterium | reverse complement strand
GTCAACCGACAGATCCAGGATCACGGCATGCTGCGGAAGATGAGCCACCCAGTCGTTCGGGATGACGTGGCGGCTCGGGTCCGGGCGCTGAGTGGCGTCGATCAGGATGTCGGTGCGGGCGAGGATTCCACCCATGATCTCCTCGCGTGAGGTGATGTCACGGTCGATCGCCGTCACCAGGGCGCCGGCAACACCGGCCGCGACGAGGCGGCTGCGCAATGCGTCGTCGCCGTAACGCACCGCCGCCTGCACCACATGCATGCCGACGGCGCCGGCCCCGAGCAGCGTCACCTGGAGCGGTGGCCGCTCGCGGCTCTCGAACCGTCCGCCCGGGTAGGTGTCGCGCAGCACCCGAAACGCGGCCTGGGTGCCGGTCCAGGCGACCGATTTCAGGTTCTCAATCAGGCGGCGGCCGGTGTCGTCACGGATCGAGTCGAGCGAGATCGCATCGAGACCCTGCGATCGCATCAGCGCCACCCGGTTCGGCCGCGTCGAGTAGTGCAGCATCGAGAGCAGGCAGGCGCCACGCTGCATCAGGCGCAGCTCGTCATCGGAGGGGCTGCGCTCCACGAGGACGTAATCCTGCCGATACGCCTCCTCGTGCGGGACGAAGCGCGCCCCGGGGGCGGACTCGAGATAGTCGCTGTCGGCGAACCCCATGCCGGAGCCGTAACCCGTCTCGAGCACGATCCCGATCTTGCGCTGCGCCATGACCGACACGAACCCCGGCAGGAAGTCGCGCACTTCGCGCGCCTCCTTGTGCATGCGCGGCAGGCCTATCCTGATGCTGAACTCGGTCATTCTCTCCCTGGATCGGCCTGTCGTCCGGCGTCCCGGCCCGCCGGATCCCGTCCGCCTCCGCCCCGAAAGCGCCCGGTCGTTCGTCCGGCGCCCCCTACGCCGCCGGCTTCTGGTACTTGTGCACGAATCGGTGGATGAAGTAGCGGTGGATCGGCGCGTCATCTTCACGCCCGTCGAAGTCGTACGTGTCCGCCTCGTTGAGGAGAATGTTCGAGCGATCCACCAGCTCGAACCCGGCCGCCGTCAGCTCCTCGACCACCAGGTCCTCGTTGATGCGGTGGAACGGCTCGTCGATCCCCTCCTTCGGGGTGTACGCCTCGATGACGCCCAGCACGCCGCCCGGCTTCAGCTTCTTCATCAGGTCGGGGAGGACCGCCGTGCGCGCATCCTTGTCCCCCAGATCGTGATAATTCCGCACCGTGATCATGACGTCGATGCTTTCGTCGGCGACGTCATCGAGCGGCCCGATCACCTCGACGTTGGTGAGCTGACCGGCATCGATCCGCTCCTTCAGCTGGTCGCGCACCGACTCCTCGTAGTCCTCGTTCAGGTAGAGCGGACCGAGGACCGACAACACCTTCCCCTCGTCCGCCATCAACAGGGAGAGCAGATGGGTGTGATAACCGCCTCCCGGCCAGATGTCGGCGACCGTCATCTCCGGCTCGATGCCGAGAAACGAGTAGACCTCGATCGGCTTGAACCCGGTGTCGCGGTAACGATCGTCCTCGGTGCGGGACGGGTGGGCGAGGACGGCCCGGTCGAGCTTGGACGAGGCCTGAATCGCGGCGCTCTCGGTGGCGACCTCGGCCTTCTGGCAGCCGAGCGACACCGTCAGCGCGACCAGTCCCAGGGCCATGCCGAAGAGGGTGAAAGCCCGGGGACGACGGGGCATCCGGCGATTCATTGTGGTGCTGTGGGCATCGCTCATGGCGAACTCCTCATGAAATCCCTGATCGCCCGGCGGGCGGAGCGCCCGTTCGGGCCTGGCCGCCGCGCGTTCTGGGGTTCGGAAAGGTTCTCGTGAAGGCTCTAGGGTAGGCGGTTTCAAGCCGTCTGTCCATGGGGCAGCCACCAGCGCGGTCCAGACCGCATTGAGTCGCTGGCCAACCCCCACTCGGGCATCTTTTTCCTTCCCTCCACCATGCATTTGGTGTATTTTTCCAACTTCCACCATGTCTCTGTCTGCCGGAAAACGTCTGGGCCCGTACGAGATTATCGAACCCGCCGGTGCGGGGGGGATGGGAGAGGTCTATCGTGCCCGCGACACGCGGCTCGACCGCATCGTGGCGGTGAAGGTCCTGCCAAGCCATCTCTCCTCCAACCCGGATCTCCGCCAGCGGCTCGAGCGCGAGGCGCGGGCGATCTCCGGCCTCAACCACCCGCACATCTGCACACTGTACGACATCGGCCACCAGGACGGCGTCGACTTTCTCGTGATGGAGCATCTCGAGGGGGAGACGCTCGCCGAACGGCTGGAGCGCGGGCCGCTGCCGCCGAACGAGTTTCTGCGCCACGCCATCGAGATCGCCGATGCCCTCGACAAGGCGCACCGCCAGGGGGTGATCCACCGCGACCTGAAGCCGGCGAACATCATGCTCACCAAGTCGGGCGCGAAGCTGCTCGACTTCGGGCTGGCGAAGAGCGCCGAGCCGTCGGTGTCGACCACGGGCCTGAGCGCCTCGCCGACGATGGCGAGCCCGCTGACGGCCGAAGGGACGATCGTCGGCACCTTCCAGTACATGTCCCCCGAGCAGATCGAGGGGAGCCCGGCCGACGCGCGCAGCGACATCTTCTCGTTCGGCACGGTGATGTACGAGATGGTGACGGCGAAAAAGGCGTTCGACGGCAAGACGCAGGCGAGCCTGATCGGCTCGATCATGAAGGAAGAGCCGCGCCCGATCGCGACGCTGGCGCCGATGACGCCGCCCGGCCTCAGCCGCCTGGTGAAGACCTGCCTCGCCAAAGATCCCGAGGAGCGCAGGCAGACGATGCACGACGTGCTGCTCGAGTTGCGCTGGATCGCCGAGGCCGGGTCGCAGGCCGGAGTTCCTATTCCGGTGGCATCGCGTCGGCGCACGCGCGAGCGGCTCGCCTGGACGATGGCCGGGGTCGCCGGCGGGCTGGTCGTCACCCTCGTCGCCGGATGGGCAGTGTTTCGTCCGGCCCCCCCCGAGAGGCGTCTCGTGCGAACGTCTATCGTTGCGCCGCGCGAGCCGGCGGCCGAGTTCACCCTCGGCGGCGGCAACAGCGGCTCGCTGACGATCTCCCCCGACGGCCGGCACGTGACCTTCGCCGCGCGCAGCGAGGACGGTAAGCGTCACCTGTGGGTGCGAGCGCTTGACGAGCCCGAGGCGCGTCCGCTCCCTGGCACGGAGGACGGCGAGCATCCGTTCTGGTCCCCTGACAGCCGGTTCATCGCGTTCTTCTCCAGCGCCAAGCTGAAGAAGATCGATCTGGCCGGCTCGCCGGCCCTGGTCCTCGCCGACGCGTCGAACGGCCGCCCCGGGGCGTGGAACGAGGACGGCGTCATCCTGTTCTCACCGACCACGCTCGAGCCGATTCACCGCATCCCGGCGGGAGGAGGGAAACCGGAGCAGGTCACCGAGATCGACAAGTCGCGCAACGAGACGACGCACCGCTTCGCGACCTTCCTGCCTGACGGCCGGCACTTCCTCTATTTCGCGGGAGGGCACGGCACGGAGTCGGGCAGCGAGACGCACGCCGTCTTCGTCGCCGACATCGAGTCAAAAGAGAAGAAGCTCCTCGTGCACGCTCGATCCAACGCGTCCTATTCGAACGGGCACCTCCTCTACGTCCGCGACAAAGTGCTGCTGGCCCATCCCTTCGACCCCGACACTCTGGAGTTCACCGCCGATCCGTCACCGATCGCCAATAATATCCAGTACGAGCCGCCTTATTTCCGGGCGCTTTTCTCGGTCTCGGGTAACGGAACCCTCGTCTACCGCGCCGGGTTCGTCGATCCGACCTCGACGCTGACCTGGATCGACCGCGATGGACAGGCAGGTGAATCGATCGGCGAGCCGTCCACCTACCAGAATATTGCGCTCTCTCCCGACGAGACGAGGGTGGCGGTGAGTATCAACGACTTGGACACGGGAACGAGCGACCTCTGGATCTACGAGCTGGGGCGCGAGGTGGCGACCCGCTTCACCTTCGGCAAGCTGAGCGAGTACGCGCCGCTCTGGTCACTCGATGGCGAGCGGATCGTCTACAGCGCGGTCACGAATGTCTACCCCAATCTTTACATCAAGGCGGCTAGCGGGGCCGGCCAGGCGGAGCTCCTGCTCGAGGGAGATGAGTTCAAGGTGCCGACCTCGTGGACCCGCGACGGCAAATCGATCCTGTTCGATCGATTCGATCCGCAAGGTCGGACCGACGTTGATATCTACCTGCTCGAGCTTGGCGACGGGAAAGAGGCGAAGCCGTTCCTGCAGACGGAGTTCGAAGAGCGCTCCGGTGTCCTGTCGCCGGACGACCGGTGGCTCGCCTACGTGTCGGATGAATCCGGAACCTATGAGGTCTACGTCGCCCCGTTCCCCGGTCCCGGTGGCAAGTGGCAGATCTCCAAGGGGGGCGGAAACGGCCCCGGATGGACGAAGAACGGGACGGAGATCATCTACACCGGCCCGGGCTCCAGGGTCATGGCGGTCAACATCCAGGCGGGCGCGGATACGATCAGCGTGGGCACACCGGTCGAGCTGTTCAGGAATGAACGCATCGTCGACGGCGATGTGAGCCCGACCGGACAGCGCGCGCTCGTCGCGATCGGCACCGAGACCGGCGAGAGCCATCCGATCTCGATCATGTTGAACTGGACCGAGGCGCTGAGGGATCGGTAGCCGTAAACCACCCGTCATCCCCCAATCGACCGAACCGGGAGACTGCCGACATGACCGCTGCGTGCCGATCGCGATCCATTCACACGATGGGAACTTTTCTCGCGTTGCTCTTCTGCGCTGTCATGCTCATGGCATGCCCCGCCGGTGGTCCCGGCAGCGGTCCGGACGGCGGGCCTGGCGAGGCTGCCGGAACGGCGGCCGTCGAGATGATCACCGTGAATGATATGCACTCCTTCGGTCGTCCGGGTGACGTCCGCGTCACGCATGCCGACATCGACTGGGTGATCGATTTCGACGCGCGCGAGATCCGGGGACAGGTCACCTGGACTATCCAGCGCGCGACGGACGCGGCGGGCAAGCCGCTCATTCTCGACACGAGGGATTTGACGATCGAAGAGATCACGACGGAGGACGGCACGGCGATCCCGTACGACTTCCCCCACGATCACCCCGCCTTCGGCCGCGCCCTCAGCATTCAGGTGCCGGGCGACGAGACACGGGTCGTCATCAGGTACAGGACGAGCCCCGAGGCCGGAGCGTTGCAATGGCTGAAGCCGGAACAGACGGCAGGAGGCGAGAAGCCGTACCTGTTCTCACAGGCCCAGGCGATCCTCGCGCGGACGATGCTCCCGTGCCAGGACTCGCCGGCGGTGCGCGTCACCTACAACGCTCGCGTCCGAGTGCCCGAGGGGCTGAACGCCGTGATGGCGGCGCGCCAGGATCCCGAGCCGCAGCGCGTCGGCGATCTGATGGCGTTCGACTTCGAAATGCCGCAGCCGATCCCCTCCTACCTGATCGCCATCGCCGTCGGCGATATCGCCTTCAAGTCGATGGGGCCGCGTTCCGGCGTCTACGCCGAGCCTTCGATCGTCGAGAAGGCGGCGTGGGAATTCGCCGACACCGAGGCGATGATCGACGCCACCGAGAAGATGTACGGGCCGTACCGCTGGGAGCGCTACGACATCCTGGTCCTCCCCCCCAGCTTCCCGTTCGGCGGCATGGAGAACCCGCGGCTGACCTTCGCCACACCGACGGTGCTCGCGGGGGATCGATCGCTGACCTCACTGATCGCTCACGAGCTGGCGCACTCGTGGTCCGGCAACCTGGTCACCAACGCCACGTGGGCCGACTTCTGGCTGAACGAGGGGTTCACGACCTACCTCGAACGCCGTATCCTGGAGGAGGTCTACGGAAAGAAGCGATCCGACATGATCTCGGTCCTCGGCAAGCAGAATCTGCTCGTCGACATGAAGGAGATGCTGGAGGAGGATCCCGGATTCACGACGCTGTACAACGCGTCGCTCGAGGGGCGTGACCCCGATGACGCCTTCAGCCGGGTGCCGTACGAGAAGGGGTTCCTCTTCCTGAGCCTGCTCGAACGGGAAACGGGACGCGAGCAGATCGATCTCTTCCTGCGTCGCTGGTTCGACGAGAACGCGTTCACGAGTCGCACGACCGCCGACTTTGAACAGGCGATCCGGGCCGAGCTGTTCGGCGGCGATGACGCGCGGGTCGAGGCGGTGAAGGTACGCGAGTGGCTCTACGAACCGGGCCTGCCGGACAATGCGCCCGAGCCGCAGAGCGATGCGTTCGTCCTGGCCGAGGCCGAGGCGCGCGCCTTTCTGGACGGCAGCAAGCCGGCGGCCGAACTGCCCGGCGGCGAATGGTCGACGCAGGAGTGGCAGCATTTCATCCGCGCCCTCCCGGACGACCTCGACGCCGTCCGCATGGGGGAGCTCGACGCCGCCTGGTCCCTCTCCGCCATTGGAAACTCCGAGATCCTGTTCGAGTGGCTCAAGAAGACGATCCGGGCCGGATATCAGCCGGCCGCCCCGGCGCTCGAGAAGTTCCTGACCGAGCAGGGGCGCCGCAAGTTCCTCAAGCCTCTCTACACCGAGATGGCGAAGACCGCGCAGGGGAAGCAGCGCGCGCTCGAGATCTATCGCCGGGCGCGCTCCCTCTACCACCCGGTCTCGACCCGCTCGCTCGACGAGGTCCTGGAGTACGCCGGCTAACCCCCGCCGGCCGCCGGGTAAGACCTGGCGGCGCTGATCCGACAGGCGGCCCCGAGCCTTGCCGGCAGGCGGAGACGGGGGGGAGCGCCTTGCCGGCCGCCGGGATGGGACCTATCTTCGACCTCTGATGACCGGTGGCCCCTGGTGCGGGTATCTGGTACCCTTTGCGGGTTCCATTGAGATTGAGAAGGAGGATCGCGAGCCGATGAGCAGATCAGACCGCCTTCTGGGCGGGTTCCTTCTCGCGGGCGTGCTGTTGTGCGGTACGGCCTGCGGGGCGGCCTCGGGAGAGGCTGCAAGTAAAGATGATACGGGGGGGGGGAACTCCGCCATCGCGGCCCAGGTCGGCGATCGCAAGATCACCGTGGAGGAGATCGACGAGGCGGCGATGAAGACGAACATGCAGGCCTACCAGAGCCTCTATACCGCCCGGCGCGCCGCGCTCGATCGGATGATCACCGACATCCTCGTCGAGCAAGAGGCGGCCGAGCAGGGCCTGGCGGTCGAGAAGCTCTACGAGCAGCATCTCAACGCTGCGAACACTGCGGTCACGGAGGAGGATGTCAAGAAGTACTACGACGACAACTCCGCCCGGCTGGGCGGGAAGACCCTCGAGCTGGTGCAGGCTCAGATCCGCCAGTACCTGCAGGGTCAGAAGATCAACGCAGCGAGAACGGCCTTCGTGGACGGCCTGAAGAAGAAGGCCGGCGTGACGATCGCCCTCGAGGCGCCCCGCGCCCCGGTGGTCATCGCAGCCAATGATCCCTTCAAGGGGCCGGAGGACGCGCCGATTACGATCGTCGAGTTCTCCGACTTTCAGTGACCATACTGTGCGAGGGTCGGTCCGACCCTCGATAAAATCTTCGAAACGTACGGCGACAAGATCCGTCTGGTCTACCGCGACTACCCTCTCCCCAATCATTCGGAAGCGGCGCCGGCCGCCGAGGCCGCACAGTGCGCGCACGCCCAGGATCAGTTCTGGAACTTTCACGACAAGATCTTCACGAACCAGCGCGCGCTGAGCAAAGAGGCGTACAAGAGATTCGCCGTCGAGCTGAAGCTCGACACCGAGAAGTTCAACGCCTGCCTGGAGGCCGGCACGTACAAGAGCGACGTCGCCCTGGATCATCAGCAGGGGAACCAGGTCGGTGTCACCGGCACGCCCGCGTTCTTCATCAACGGCCGCTTCCTCAACGGGGCGCAACCGTTCGAGGCGTTCAAGGCGATCATCGACGAAGAGCTGCAGCTGTAGCGCCCGCCCGTCGGAGTCTTCCGGCCGCGCGGATTCCGATTGACCGACCCCGATCTGGCTGTATATAGGTTCCGATGACTCCCCATCGAGATCGATCGGGAGAGGCGCGCCCGGCGCTTCCCATTCCTGCGCTGTTGTTGGGGCTGCTCCTCGCCCACGGAACTCTCTACGGTCAGGCGGAGCCCGATCGGGACGGTGACGGAGTGTCTGATCCGATCGACAACTGCCCGCATCTCGCCAACCCCGATCAGCTCGACGACAACCTGAACGGCCTGGGGAACCTCTGCGAGGAGGCGATCGCGGTCATCTGGAACCTGGCCGGGCGATCCCGGCCCGGCCAGATCACGATCATCACGAACTCCAATTTCACCGGTGGCATGGGTATGCCGATGGCGGCCGGCGATCTGAACGGCGATGGACGCGCCGATCTGGTGTTCGCGCCGTTCAACAGCCACACGGTCAAGGGGTGGCTCAGCGACGGCAATCTCGGGCAGGAGATCCTCTTCGCCGAGGACGGATCGGCTCCCGCGGGAGGATTCGTCATCCGCGGCGGGCTGCCGAACTTTCTCGGGTGCGAGGTCGATGCCGCCGACGTCAATGGAGACGGAGTCGATGATCTCCTGATCGGTGAACCGTTCGCGGACGCGGGGGGCGTGAGCGGCGCGGGGATCGTGCACGTGCTGTTCGGCGGGCAGCCGATCCCGCGCGATGTTGATCTGCTGAACCCGCCTCCCGGCCTCGAGATGGCCCGGATTGAGGGGATCGTCGAGGACGGACACCTCGGCTGCTGGGTCTCCTCCGCCGACATCGATGGCGACGGGGTGAACGACATCCTGACCGCGGCAACCGATGCCGGAGGTCCGGACGGAACGCGGACCGGTGCCGGCACTTTCTACCTGATCGAGGGGGGGGGAGCGGCATTCACGGCCGGTGCAATCCTCTCCGTCTCGTCGGCTGCTCTGACCGTGTACGGTCGCGACCCGTCCGATCGCTTCGGATCACAGGCGGCGGGGGGGGACTTCGACGGGGACGGCTCGATGGATCTGCTCGTCGCTTCGGCGCATTCGCAGCGGCTGACCGGTACGTGGCGTTAGATTGCGGTCGGGATCTTGGTCCGAACCCCGCGGCGGCGACTTTCGGCCTGGGGGCGGGTGTATCACGGCCTTCGGATACCGGTTCGCTTTAGTC
>JAPUIN010000034.1 GCA_027297005.1 Acidobacteriota bacterium | reverse complement strand
GTGCCACCTACTGAAACATCATGCAGAGGCGATTCAGATTCTCGTCCAGGATCGCGGTCCTCCTCCAGACAGTTATGCTACAAACACAGATATAGAGAATATTTACGAGCAAGTGGCTTTTTGTTGACGGCCCGGTCCTTGTGTCGTACTTTGCGACATTAAGGCTTACAGACCCAAAGAGGCACCAGACATATCGCTGAACAGACGCTGAGCCGCCGCGGTTCCGGATGGTGGAGACCCAGACATCGATTCCAAGACAAGTAATGAGGAGGATTTAACATGCCAGGCTTAAGTGCGAGGACCCTGCGGATCGTCCTTGCAGCAACGCTGCTCATTATTGTTGGCGCCCTCCTCGTTCCAGGCTCGATGCTCTGGTCCGAGCGCGACCGCGATCAAGAGGAATCCCTCACCGAACGTATCAGTCAGCTCTCGAGCAGGCGCAGCCTGCAATTCCCTCGATTCACGGCAGTGGAGCGCCCGGCGGGGCTTTCTCCGCTCGGAGACTTTGAACCCTCTCTCCGAGCGCCCGCAGGGCGGCCCGATCTCGTCCCGACCGCGCTCGGGTGGATCCGGGTCGGGCAGCCGGACAGTCTCCTCGCCCAGCTGCCGCCGGATCTGAGAGCCTCGGGCCGCTCTATCAAAACGGTGGCCGGGAAGGGTCGGCTCTGGTCGGGCGTCAATATCCTCCAGATCGAACGCGCGGCGCTCGATCGTCTGCCGTACGGATCGATCGAAGCCGAGATCGTCGCCGCGGGAGGGAGGATCCTCGGAGTGCTTCCGAACCGCGCGTTGATGGTTCGGCCGCTGACCCCGGAGGCCGTCGAGGCGTTGGGGCGCTTGCCCTTCGTCGAGAGGACCGGCATCTACGAACCGGCCTACAAGATCTCCCCGTTGGTGGGGCGAATGCCGCTGATCGAGCGTGACCGGGCGTTGAGCCCGATCTTGCAGCTGGACGTGCAGATATGGCCCGACGCGGATTCGGCCATCGCGCTTGCGCGCCTCCGGACGATCGTCGGTCCGGAAAACATCCTCGAGGCGGGCCTCGACGGAAGAGTCTATCGCGTGAGGGCGGACAGGGCCGGTATTGTGCGTCTGGCTAAAGAAGATCTCACCGCGAGCCTGTCGGAGTCCCCGGAATACATGTTGTCGGACGCGGAAACGCCTTCGATCATCATGATCGGCACCTTCGGGGACAGCTTCAATGGCGCGCGCCCATTTCATGACCTCGGGATCGACGGAGGAGGACTCGACACGGACGGCGATGGACAACGCCTCAACGACGGCAGCGACGCCGTCCCGCCGCAGATCGTCGCCGTGACGGACAATGGCCTCTCCCTCGATGCCGTCCACCTGTCGCATACGTCGACGCAGCCGACCATCCCGTTTATCGCCCCCGTTGGCCCGAAGCACCGCAAGGTCCACGCGCTGCAAGATGTGGCCGACCCCGGTCTGGCGTCCTGCGATGCCACGCTCTCGGGAGCAAGCACCCACGGCAATGTGATCGCGGGGATCATCGCCGGCAATCCCGGAGAGCTCGGGTTTCGGTACACCTTCCCCGGGGGGCCGGATCCGGCGGTGGCGCCCGAACTTGAGACCTTCAGCCTCGACGCTGTGGCACGGGGGTCGCGCATCCTCATGCAGGACGCCGCCTCCCCCTCCGTCTGCTCCATTAACGAGCTCGTCGAGACAGGGGGCAACGTCTCGCCGGGCTTCCTTATCGACCGCCTGAACCTGGCCATCTGCCCGAAGGGCGGCGGAGACGGCGCCTGTCAGGACATCGTCGGCGGTGATGCTGAGGTCCACCTGCACGTCATGCCGTTCGGCACTCCGAATTTCGACAATATCGTGTTCAACACGTCGAACGGGACCTATCCGTTGTCCAGCCACCAGATCGATCGCTTTCTGGTGAACAACCTGGACTACATGGTGTTCGTCCCGGTGGGGAACCAGGGGAACCTGCCGGCCGACGGCGGCCAGCTCGCCCTCCCGATTTGGCCCGATCTGTTCAACGGGACAGCGAGTGACAACGACCCGAACCAGACGATGAACCCCCTGCAGATCTCTCCACCGGCCACGGCCAAGAATATCGTCTCGGTTGGGGCGTCGTTCACGGACGCCGGGCTTACAATCGGCCTCGGCGCGGAATTCCCCATGGGCTACAGCAGCCATGGTCCGGCGACCGCCGCCTCGCTTCGTATGGCGCCGCTCGTCACGGCGGTCGGGGATAATTTTTCGGGGTTTGGAGCGTCCTACATTGCGGCGACCCTACGCAGTCGCGACAACGACAACTCTCTCCCCGTGGAGAACGAAATCGACCCTCAGAATCGCGGGACCTCCTTCTCCTCCGGTTTCGCCACGGCGGCCGGCGCGCTCGTACGCGACTACTACGCGCAGGGCTTCTATCCCACCGCGAATCGCCTGGCTGACGATCGAATGCCGGACGTGTCCGGCAGCCTGGTGCGCGCTGCCCTAGTGGCCAGCGCGAACTTCGGGGAGCATTTCTTCATCCCTGCCAGGACCTTAGAGAGCGATCTGCTCGTTGCGAACTCGCGTGCGGTGCAGCTCGGCATCGTGGCCGGCGACAACGTCGGCGTCATCGGCAACGGAGTCCAAGGGTTTGGTCGCATCGTCCTCGACCAGGTCCTGCCGCTGTCGAACTACCCGCCGACACGCGGCGTCGGCGTGCCCACGGTGGAATATCCGGCTACCGGGTCGATCGTCTATGACATGCTGGGAACCGGTGAAGCGCCGATCGACAACTTTGCCAACACGATGACCGTGAAAACATT
>JAPUIN010000339.1 GCA_027297005.1 Acidobacteriota bacterium | reverse complement strand
GCGATCATCCACTGGTCGATCGTCGGTACCAAGGCGGAGCGCAGCAAGGCCGCTCACGCCCTGGAGGACGCCCGAGGCCATGTCCAGAGTCTGATCGCGGCCGTCATGCATACCCGCGTGACGCCGATCATCCGATTCGAGTTCGACGAGAGCGTCGAGGGAACCGTGCGCCTGGGTCGCCTCCTTGATGAACTCCGTGCGGAGCGCGACGAGGATGAAACCGAAGAGGAAGAAGCGTCCGAGGACTGAGTCTCCCCGCGTTTCCCTGCTCCCCCACCCCCCAGCGCCGCGCGGGGATTCCCGCGTATGAGGAATCCCCCCCTTTCGCCGCCTGAGAAAAAAAATCAGAATGATCTCTGATGAGAGGCGAGCACAGGGTTCTTCTTCCATGAATAGCGATCGAGGCCAGAGGCGAAAGGGAAGGGCAATCCCGCAGCGACGGACGATCGGCGGCCTCTACAAGGAATATGGCACCCACGTGTACGCAATCGCGATGAGCATCCTGAGGGATCACCAGCGAGCCGAAGACGCCGCACAGGAAACCTGGTGCCGTGTTCTGGACGCGCTGGAGCGCGAGGTCGACATCGACAGCCCGAAGGGATGGCTCGGCACGATCGCGTGGCGTGAAGCCCGCCGCATCGCCCGCCGGAAGGATACAACGATCTTCGCGCTCGTGAATGAGCCGACGGCCGTGATGGAGAGTCCGGCCGCGGCGGCTGAGCGCGTAGAGATTCGCGACGCGCTTTCCCAGATCCCTGAAGACGATCGGGATCTCCTCGTCCACCGCTACCTCGAAGGCTGGTCTCCGAAGGAACTCCGCAAGAAGTACGGCTTCACCAGCGCGAAGCTCTGGGACCGCACGGAATCCGCCTGCCGCCGGCTGTACAACGTAGTCCGACAGAGGAACGGAGGCCGAGAATGAGCAGCATCTGTTTCACGGATGAGCAAGTCCTCGCGCTGGCCTCTGGCGAAACCGATGCGCGGGAGGCTGAAACGTCGCGCGGCCACCTCGCCGCCTGCGAGAAGTGCCGCACCCGCTTCGAGGAGGAGCACGAGAGCCTGAAGAAGGCCCTTCGACTCCTCGCCATCGACCAGGACCTCCTCTCGCCCGACCCCGCCGCTCTGGAGAGCCGGGTGCTCGCGGGCGTTGCCAGGTACCAACGAAACCCTGAGCTCTTCCCCTCCTCACGATCAGGGACTTTTCGTTTCAGACGCCTGGCGGCCGCCGCGGTCATCCTGTTGGCAGTCGCAGTGGGAGCCCGTTTTCTTGGAGAAAGCAAATGGCAGGGACACCTTGAAGACTCTCAGGGCGTCTTGCTGGTCTCGAGGGCAGACGGAGTGCTCGTCACCCTCGATGACCCCGCCATGGCGATCGAACCCGGATGTCTCATCCAGCTGACGCCGGGCGCCTCCACGCGCCTGGTGATTGACGACGTCGGTGTGATCGCTCTTTCGAAGTCTGCACTCGTGGCGTTCGGCTCTTCCCCCGACGGCCCGCTCTATGTGGGTCGCGGTGAGGTGGAAGTCTCGAGGACCGGGGATCGACCTCTCCGGATCGAGGCGGGAAAGCTGTCCTTCGAGGTGGAGGGAGCGGCGAGGTTCGCCGTGACGCCTGTGAGTGCGGTGTTGGCCAGGCAGTGGGTCGAGGACCGCTCGGACTCTTCGTCCGGGCTCGTCGGGATCTTCCAAAACGCATGGGCGAACGGGCCGTCGGTGTTGGCGGCTCGGGTACAGGTCCAGGCTCTTCGGAGTTCCATCCGGGTCCTGAACGGCCGGAGCGACACCCTCCCCCAGGGATGGGAGGTGACCTACTCGCCCGACACGAGACGGTCGACAGCGGTAGCCGCGAGTCGCAAGCGGAGTCTCCTCCGCGATCCTCCGCTGTCGCCCGAGGAACTCGACATCGCCCGGGACATGTTCAGAACCCGCGGTCCCGCATGGGCCAATCTCTACGATGTCGCGATCGATCCCGGTACTTCCGCCTGGCAGCGGGGGCTGGCGATCTGGTTCATCGGCGAACTGACCCTGGTAGGGGTCGAGGATCGCCTCGACACTCTACCGCGCGACGAGAGCCTCCCGATGGTCGTTCGTTCCGCGACGATCCGAACGCTCTTCCTCCTGGGGAGACGGGAGGCGGGCCGGGCTGCTTTGACCCTGTCGGAGAACCCTCCCGCTGCGCTCGTCGAGGCCTGGGTGTACGCGGAGGCGCGACACGGGTCCCTCGACACGCTCGCCCCATTCGTCGAGAACGAGGAACAGTACGACTTTTCGCGCGCCCTCGCTTCTCTCATCCTCCAGTCGAAGAAGATTGAGGTTCCGCTCGCGAGCCTCATCGAACTCTGTGGCTCGGCGGACAGGGATGCTGCCGATCTCGCCACTCGACTGCTGGCCTCCAGGACCGATCCGGAAGCGGTCGCCGAACTTCTCGGCATGCTGAAAGAGTGTGACGATCAGAGCCGCGCCACGCTCTTCCGCATCATGGCCAGAAAGAAGGTGAAGGGAGCGCTGCAAGCCGCACGGGCGGCGCTAAACTCCGATGTGGATGCGCTCCGCGCGGCCGCCATCTACTACATCCACCGCCTGGACAAGACGCTCGCGAAGTCCCTGCTGCCCGACCTCCTCAGCACCGGACCGGGCGGAGCCCGAGAGGAGGCGCTGCGATCGGCATTGCGCCTGAAGAATGGTCTCGAGA
>JAPUIN010000338.1 GCA_027297005.1 Acidobacteriota bacterium | reverse complement strand
ACCGATTCCCTCGCTCCCATCGATCTCGATCGACTGGCGGTACTGTTCCCGTGCACCGGCGAGGAAGGCGCCCGTCTGGCCGCCGGTCGGCTGCTCGATCGACTGTCGGTGACGACCGGAACGACATGGAGCGTCGGGATCTCCGAGCGTAAGGGCGGGCCGGGCGGAATGACGGAACTGATGCGTGAGGCAGCACTCTCGCTGTCCGCGGCGCGTTCCGCGGGCGGAGGGCTGGTCCGTGCTCACCGGAGGGAACGACGCGTGCATCCACGCAGGCGGCCGGGCAGCGCGATCATCGGCCGGGTGCGGGACGCGGACGGGGCGGACCGAGCGGCCCCTCCGGACCGAGCGGCCCCCTCGAACCGCGTGAATCTCGAGGACCTGTCGCTTGGTGGGGCGCGACTCGTGAGCACGAGGGATATCGCCACGGGGACGGACGTCGTTCTCGCCCTGCGAGAATCGTCCGCGCTGCCGCGCCAGGTCGCCCTGCCGGGACGCGTCATCCGATCGCGCCCGCTTCTGGATAGACCCGGGTTCGAGGCTGTCTTGATGTTTTCGGTGAGCAATGCACCACATTACAAGCTGGCCGGGATCCTCGCGGATCTCGATGTCGGCGGTTCGGCGTCCAGGGAGACGAACGGTTGATCACGCTGGAGGAGGCCGCCCGCTACAGGGAGGAGCTGCTCGCCGTACTCAAAGAGGATGCCCATAACGAGGAGCGCCTGCTCAAGCGGCTGGATCAGATTCGTACCCAGAGCGGGCTGCAGGCGTATGCCGCTCTCCTGCTGATCCTGACACGCCTGCCGTTCGAGGAGACGGAAGCGCGCCGGCACTGGGAGGCGGTCCTGAAGCACCGGCGGAGCCTCTGCGAGACGCTCGAGCGCCAGGTCGGGCTGCGCGTCGCCCTGCTCGACTACTTCATCAATGTCAACCGGCAGCTGACCAGCCCGCGGATCGTCGACCTTTCACTGGCCGAGCGGCAGGAATCGTCGGCCCAGACCGATACCCAGACCGGTCTGTTCAACGCGCGGCAGTTCCTGTCGGCCCTGCAGAAGGAAAGCCGCCGCTCCAAGCGCTACCGGCTCGACCTGAGCGTCCTGTACATCGACCTGGACGATTACCGTGAGCTGAACGAAAGGCATGGAGAGATCGTGGGTGACATTCTCCTGCGTGAGATCGCCATCCTGCTCAAGAACAAGATCCGGGACATCGACGTTGCGGCGCGTCTCTCCGGCGAGGAGTTCGGCATCCTTCTCCCCGAGACCGAGCGGATGGGGGCCTATCTCGTGGCCGAGCGGATTCGTAGGGAGGCGGAGCGGCACTTCCTGCGGCGGGACATCGACGGCCGGCCGATCGCACTGACCGTGACGGTCGGAGTGGCGAAGTACCCCGATGATGCCACCACCGCCGATCGACTGATGCGGCGTGCCGAGGAGGCGATGCATCAGGCGAAGGCGAGGGGCGGTAACTCCGTCGGTGTCTATTACCAGGAACGCCGCAATTTCATCCGCTTCGACATGGCGCAGCGCACCGTGCAGATCACCGTCACGCCGGCCGTGGAGGAGGGGGGGGAGATCCCGGGGCCTTCGCCCGAGCCGCGCAATATCAGCCGCAGTGGACTGTTGTTCGAGAGCGATCGCCCCTACGACATCGGCGAGGAGATCATCATCGCCTGTCAGGACGGGCGGGACGGCGCCCGCGTGACGTTGCGCGCCCGCGTCGTCCGGCTCGAGGAGATCGAACGGCAACCCGGCTGCTTCGAGGTCGGGGCCGCATTCCTGCTCGAGTGGGAGCATCAGGAGGTGCAGGTCACCGAGTTCCTGCGCCGCGGCGGCAGGGTCGCCAGCGCCTGAGGCGACGATGCTGGTTCTCGCGATCGATACAGCGAGTCGAGAGGGGAGCATTGCTCTGGCGCGACGGGGTCAGGCGGTCGCCGGCGTTCGGTTGCACGAAAGAGGGGCGCATGCCCGGGATCTGATCGCCCGCATTGATCTCATGCTCCGCGGAGCGGAATTGCGGACAGACGCCCTCGAAGGGATCGCCGTTTCGATCGGCCCCGGTTCGTTCACGGGGGTGCGGATCGGAATGGCTACCGGCAAGGGACTCGCCTACACCCTCGGGATCGGGCTACTCGGGATGTCGACCCTCGAAGCGCTTGCGCGGGCTGTCCTGCCCGTCGCCGGATCGAAGGAGGAGCCGATCTGTCCGGCGATCGAGGCGGGACGTGGGGAGGTGTACGCCGCCCTCTTTCAGAAGGATGAGGGGGGAGTGCGGCGCCTCGATCCGGACCGATCCTGGGATCCCGGCATGCTGGTCGGGGAGCTGCCGGAAGGTGCGCTCGTGGCGGGGGACGGCAGCGCGACCCTCATGAAGGCCGCCGCCGGGACCGGCCGGACGCTGCGCGACGCGGGGGAGATCCCCCCCCTGGCCACGACCATCGCAATCTGGGGGAGCCTCACTCTGCTTCCCGGGGCGACCTACACACCAGGAAGCCCAGCCCCCAACTATGTCCGACCGTCGGATGCGGAGGCGGCACGACGAAAAAAGTGAAGAGGGGGGCGCGGAAAAGCGGCCCCGATTCGATCGCCATTCAGGAGATGTCGCTGCAGGATGTGCCGGCCGTCGCTGCCATCGAGAAGGTTTCCTTG
>JAPUIN010000337.1 GCA_027297005.1 Acidobacteriota bacterium | reverse complement strand
CATTCCACGTCTGGGCCGACGGATCGGCTCGATCGTGACTGTCCTCGCGATCGCCCTTCTCGCGCTGATCGTGCCGGCGGCAATGAAGAAAGGAGTGCCGGACGCACCGCCCGCGTCGATCTTGCGAAGGCCAGGCGGGGGACCACCAATACGCCATCTGTTTCTTCTCAACTTCGACGGCGCCGATCTCGGCACCATCCTGGCGCTCGAGGCGGAGGGGAAGCTGCCGTCCTTCTCGCGCCTGAGAGAGGGGGGAACCTACGGCAGTTTGCTCTCGGTCCGACCCTGTGCCGCGGCCGTCACCCGGACCACGCTTCTGACCGGCAGGCTCCCGTACAGCCACGGAGTGCGCGGGGCGCGCAGCCGCCGTCTGCTGGGTCGGGGCCCGATGATCGAGGTGGCTCCAATGCGACTGGGGTTCGACTGGCTGCTCGGGCCTCTCTTCGAAACCCGATCGCGCACCATCGAGGATCGCGCGACTCTGGCATTGTGGGACATCGTCTCGCGGATGGGCGGCGAGGCGCGGAAGGCAGGATGGCGCGTCGACCTGGACGACCCCGCGGCCGGCACGCGATCCGCCGGGACGGATGGAGCGGGTGTTGGAGGGGGGGCTCTACGGGAGATCCTCGATCCCGACGCCGCCCGAGCGGCCGATCCCGACGCGCAGTTGCGTCTCGCGACCATTATGCGGGGCTTGGAGGCCGACGCCGATGTGATCGATTCGTTCGAGAGACTGATTACCGAATGCCCCGCCGGCGTGACCGCGATCTCCTTTCCGGGGCTCGACGCGATCGCGCACACCTTTCTGCGGCACGCGCGGCCCGAAATGTTCGGTGACGTCACGGTCGCCGAAGCGGAGGTCTACGGAGAGGTGCTGCAGCGGTACTATCGCAGGATGGACGGCATCGTGGGCCGGGCGGCGAACGCCTGTGGCGGTGAGGGGTTCCTGTTCGTCACTTCGTCGCACGGCATCGATCCGGCGCCGCTCGGCCGGCGGATCCTCGCGCTCTTGACAGGAAAGGAATCGTCTTCCGGGAGCCACGAGCGTGGCCCATATGGGTTCCTGTTCGCGCGCGGCCCCAACCTGAGGGCGGGGGAGGCGTTCGGCAAGGGGTCGCTCATCGACGTTGCCCCGACGGCGTTGTATGCGCTCGACCTGCCAATCGCGAGCGATATGGAGGGACGGATCCTGACGGAGGCGTTCTCACCCAGGTACATCGCCCGCCACCCGGTGACCGTGATCGGCACCTACGAACCGAAACGATGAAGAATGGCGGCCAGAGCGACCCCCGCCGCAGCGCGGCTCATGCTCGCTCGCGAGGGGACGGAGGGAGTTATCCAATGCGCATGGCGCGGCTCGAAATCGCCGAGCCACGGCGGGGGCCGCTCTGGCTACCTCCTTCCTGCCCACGTCCCCACCAGGATCGGCCATAGGGGTCCCACACACCGCTCCAACCTACGTATTCCGGGCGGCACGGGTCGCGGCATCTCAAACACGGGTGCCTAGGTTGGTTGACAGGTGGATGCTCGTCAGTTATCCTTACAAAGCCTGTATCAAGCGCTTTTAATCTGGTCCAGAGAGGCCGGAAAGGTTGCGGCGATGATCGTGCTGGCTCGACATCCTGAATATGGGGCTGCCCGCGGCAACGCGGGTCTTTTTTTGCCCGCAGACAGCGCCGTGAGGGACGAAGTCCGTGCCCGCGAGTAAACCGATCGTCGTCATGGATTCCGACAAGGTCAAGCGTGCGCTGACGCGGATCGCGCATGAGATTCTCGAACGCCATCCCGGGACCGACGGCCTGGCGATCGTCGGGATCCGCACCCGTGGCGTTCCGCTCGCCCACCGGCTGCAGGCGAATATCCTGAAGATCGAAGGCAGGGAGATTCCGGTCGGCACCCTCGACATTACCCTCTACCGGGACGATCTCACGACTATCGGCCCCCATGCCATCCTCAAGGAAACGAAGATCCATTTTCCGATTGACGGCAGCAAAGTGATCCTCGTGGATGACGTGCTGTTCACGGGACGCACCATCCGGGCCGCGCTCGACGGGCTGATGGATTTCGGCCGCCCGGCGACGATCCAGCTGGCCGTGCTCATCGATCGAGGTCATCGCGAGCTGCCGATACGGGCCGATTACGTGGGGAAAAACGTCCCTACACATTTTGACGAGTCGGTGGAGGTTCTTCTGGAGGACGAAGAGGACGGGCGGGACGAAGTGCGGATCATTCGTGCGCCCCCGACGTCGCACACGCGGAAAGACGGATCCGGGCGGATCGGCGGGGAGGGACACTGAGCCATGCTCGACGGTCATGACGGCATCCGCGAGACCGCAACCCATGCGCGACGGGGACCCCGTCCCGTGGCGCGCCACGAGACCTCGGCGCGACCCGCTGCGGAGATCGCCGGATCTGCGGTCGGTGCCAGAGAGATGCGTCAATCCACGGCGCCGCCGGTGGTACTCAGCGGGCGGCACCTGCTGGGAACCGAGGGTCTCTCGTCTGGCGAGATCAATCTCATCCTCGACACGGCCCGCGCCTTCGCCGAAGTGTCGACCCGGTCAATCAAAAAGGTCCCGACGCTGCGGGGCAAGATGGTCGTGAACTTCTTCATGGAACCTTCGACGCGGACCCGGTCCTCGTTCGAGATCGCCGAGAAGCGCCTGTCTGCCGACACGCTCAATTTCTCCCCGTCCACATCCAGCGTGAGCAAGGGGGAGAGCCTGCTCGACACGGCGCGCAACCTGGAGGCGATGGCGCCCGACATGATCGTCATCCGGCATCGCGCCGCGGGATCGCCTCATTTCCTGGCGCGTTACTGCCGGTCCCACATCATCAACGCCGGCGACGGGAACCACGAGCACCCGACCCAGGCGCTCCTGGATGCGTTCACGATCCGCGAGCACAAGGGCCGGATCGACGGGTTGAGGGTCGCAATCGTCGGCGACCTCACCCACAGCCGCGTGCTGCGCAGCAATCTGTTTCTGTTGCGCACGATGGGCGCCGACGTGGTGACCTGCGGCCCGCCGACCCTGATTCCGCCCGGACTCGCAGATCTCGGCGTTCAGGTCACCTTCCGCATCGAGGAGGCGGTCGAGGGAGCGGACGTCGTGATGATGCTGCGGATCCAGAGAGAGCGCCAGCACGGTGGCGCGCTCCCGTCGGCGCGGGAGTACTACAACCTGTTCGGATTGACCGAAGAGCGGGCGCGACGCGCGAAATCAGATGTCATCATCATGCACCCCGGGCCGATGAACCGCGGCGTGGAGATCGACAGCGCCGTCGCCGACGGTCCCTATTCCGTGATCCTGGAACAGGTGACGAACGGCGTGGCGGTCCGGATGGCGGTGCTCTATCTGCTGGCGGGAGGAACGCTTGGAGACATTGCTCCTTAAGGGAGGCCGGGTGGTCGATCCGGCGACCGGGACCGATGGTCCCCTCGATCTCGTGATCGCGGATGGGCGGATCGCGCAACGAATGAAGCCGACGACCGGCCGTGGTGCGTCGCAGGTGCCGGGAGCGCGGGTTCTCGATGTCGAGGGCGCGCTGATCTGTCCGGGCTTCATCGACATGCACGTCCATTTGCGCGAGCCCGGGCATGAGCACAAGGAGACCATCGAATCGGGAACCCGCGCGGCCGCCGCTGGTGGCTTTACCTCAATCGCCTGCATGCCGAACACCGATCCCTGGAACGACAGCCTTTCGGTCACCGAGTACATCATGACCGAGGCGCGCCGACGGGGGGTCGTGAACGTCTTTCCGATCGGATCTATCAGCAAGGGAGGGCGCGGCGAGGAGCTGGCGGAGATCGGAGACATGGTCCGATCCGGCATCGTGGCGGCCTCCGACGACGGGCATCCGGTCTCCTCGAGCTACCTGATGCGGATGGCGCTCGAGTACACGAAGATTTTCGGCATCCCGGTGATTGATCACTGCGAGGACCGCAGCCTGGCGGCCTCCGGTGTGATGAATGAGGGCGCGGTCTCGACGGTCCTCGGGCTGCGCGGCATGCCGGCTGCGGCGGAGGAGATTCCGATCGCGAGAGACCTCGATCTCGCGCGCCTCACAGGCGGCCGGCTGCATGTGGCGCACATCAGTACGAGGGGTGGGATCGAGAGCGTGCGTCGCGCCAAGGAGGAGGGGCTGAGCGTGACCTGCGAAGTGACACCACACCATCTGCTGCTCAGCGACGAGGCTGTTCGGGAGTCATCGTACGACACGCACACCAAGGTCAATCCGCCCCTTCGATCCGAGGCCGACCGGCAGGCACTGCTGGACGCCCTCAAGGACGGGGTGATTGATGCGATCGCCACCGACCATGCGCCGCACCACTCAGACGAGAAGTTGATGGAGTATGACGATGCTCCATTCGGCCTCATCGGGCTGGAGACGGCCGTGCCGCTCCTCATGGATCGTCTGGTCGCCGCCGGAACGATCGACATCAACCGTCTGGTCACCATGCTGTCGGTCAACCCGGCGCGCATCCTGGGCCTCGATAAGGGGAGCCTTGCCGTTGGCGCGGACGCCGACATCACCATCCTCGATCCGGATCTCGAAGCAACGGTCGATGTCTCGACCTTCCGCTCCAAGTCGCGCAACTCACCGTTCGACGGCTGGCGACTGCGCGGCTGGCCGGTGGTCACCATCGTCGGTGGCCGGGTCATCCACGAGCGAACTGCCGTCGGACGCGCCTGAGGGTCTTGTGGCCGGCCGGGCTCTCTGCGCGGACGCGATGTTCGGAGGTCCCCGATCGATCACCTCGCTCTGTGCGATCGCCACGCTCGCCGGCACTCTGCTTGGTGCATGGTCTTGTGCTCCTGGCCGGGGAGATCGTCCCGATATCGTTCTGATTGTCATTGACACCCTGCGTGCCGATCACGTCGGCGCCTACGGGTATCATCGTGAGACGACACCGCATCTGGATGCCCTGGCCTCACGCGGTGTGCTGTTCGAGAACGCGTGGGCAACCGCTCCCTGGACCCTGCCTTCGGTGATGTCGATCCACACCGGGCTGTACCCGTCAGATCACCGGGTGGAGAACGACGGGTTGAGGCTCGGTGCGGAGGTGTCGACCCTCGCGGAGCAGTTGAGCGC
>JAPUIN010000336.1 GCA_027297005.1 Acidobacteriota bacterium | reverse complement strand
CGACGTGAAGCAACTCCGCACGCGGCAAGGAACTTGTGCAGACGGACCGGCGCGGTCGACGGATCAGAAGACGTCGTCCGCGCCGTCCTGCGTTTCCTCCGCCGTGATTTCGCCATTCTGCTCCTCCGTTCCCGGCCCGGGCTCCCCCTCCGCGGCGGCGGCCTGCAAGCCTACCTCTCCCCCCGGCGTGTTTGAAGACGCGGCGGGCGTGGGGCCGAGCCCGGCGAGCCCGCCGAACTCCTCGACACTCGGAAGATCTTCGAGTGAGTTGAGGCCGAAGTGAGTCAGGAACTCGCGCGTCGTACTGTAGAGGATCGGTTTTCCGACCACCTTCTTGCGCCCCAGCACGCGCACCAGTTTCTTGTCGAGCAGGTTCTGCAGGACACCGCTCGGATCGATCCCTCTGAGGCCCTGAATCTCGGGGGTTGTGATCGGCTGACGGTAGGCGATGATCGCCAGCGTCTCCAGCGCTGCCGCTGAAAGACGGCGACGATTGCGCGAACGGAACAGCGCGCGCACCCACCCTCCGAGATCCGGCCGGGTCGTGATCGCATAACCGCCCGCCACACGGGTGACCTGAAGTCCGCGACGCGCGTCCGCATACGAGCGCCCCACCTCCTCCAGGGCCTCCTCGAGTCTTTTCTTAGTCTCCTTCGGGAACAGATCGATGAGGTCGTCGATTGTGAGCGGCTCTTCGGAAGCGAAGATCAGCGCCTCGACGATGGCGTGCAGGCCATCACGATCCTGCGTCGGCGAGTCAGTGTCAGACATGGCTGCGCGGTTCCTCGGTCGTCGGCGCAGGGCTGCCGACCGTTCCTTCGATGAGCTCGATCAGAATCGCGTCCTCTCGATGACTCATGAACGCGCGGGCGATCCTTAAGCGGATCACCTCGAGCAGTGCGAGAAAGGTGATGATACAGGTCAGACGATCCGACAGCCCCTCGAACAGGACCCCGAACGAAATGCGCCGCTTCTCGTGCAGCGTCTCGACCAACCAGTTGAGACGATCGACCAGTGACATCCTCTCGCGACTGATGCGCGCCGTCGCCGTCTCTTTGACGCGGCTCAGGACGGCCTGCAGCGCCTTGACCAGCGAGAACAGATCAGCATCGATTCCCTGCTCACCGGCGAATTCGGCAACACGATCCGGGGGGCGACGATAAACCAGTTCCATCGCCGCTTCACGCTCCTGAAGATGCTCCGCCGCACGGCGAAGTAGGGGTAGGCCATCGCGGAGCGCCGCATCGTCGAACATCTCGTCGGCCGTTTCTTCATCCGGAGACGTCGGATCCACCGGGAGTAACCGGCGCGACTTGAGGTGCGCGAGTGTCGCCGCGACCAGGAGGTACTCGCCGGCCGCCTCCAGGTCGATCCGCTCCATCAAATCGAGGTAAGCCTCGTATTGGCGGACGATCTCGATGATCGGAAGGTCGGCCGCGTCGATCTCACCGGTTCGGGTCAGATGAAGCAGCAAGTCCATCGGGCCGTGGAACGACTGCAACTGGACGTGGCACGGCGTACGGCGCCAGTCGGTTCCTGACGCCGGGATCGGCTGACTCACGGTGCGGCCTCCGAATCGATCCGCATCACCTCGCGGACCCGATGCATCGTCGCCCGCGCCTCCTCACGGGCCCGCCGCGCGCCTTGGGCGAGCACATCGAGGACGTACGAGCGGCGATTCAGCAGGTCGGCCCGGCGCTCCTGAAAAGGAGCCAGGGCCGGACCCATCTGCCCAAGCAGAGCCTTCTTGCAGTCGACACACCCGATCCCGGCGCGCCGGCACTCGCGGTCGACCAGTTCTCTGGTTGCAGCGTCGCTGAACACCTTGTGAAGGTCGAAGACGGGGCAGATATCCGGATTGCCCGGGTCATTGCGTCGCTTGCGGGCCGGGTCGGTCACCATCTTCAGGATCTTGCCACGGATGGTGTCCGTCGTATCCCCCAAATTCACTGCGTTGCCGTACGATTTACTCATCTTGCGGCCGTCGGTTCCCGGCAGGCGGGGCGTGCGAGTCGTCAGCGACGCGGGCTCTGGAAAGACCTCCCCATACAGTCCGTTGAAACGCCGGGCGATCTCCCGGCACAGCTCCAAGTGAGGGAGTTGGTCCTCCCCCACAGGGACGAATTCAGCCCTGTAGATGAGAATATCCGCGCACTGCAGGACGGGATAGCCAAGAAATCCGTAATTGGTCAGGTCACGATTCGTGATCTGCTGCTGTTGTTCCTTGTAGGAGGGAACGCGCTCCAGCCAAGGAACCGGCACAATCATCGAAAGCAGCAGGTGAAGCTCGGCGTGCTCCGGAACATGCGACTGGACGAACAGCGTGGAGCGCTTCGGATCCAGACCGGAGGCCAGCCAATCGGTCGCCATCTCCACGATGTGCCCCTTCATTGGTGCGGTCTCAGTGTAATCGCTGGTGAGGGCATGCCAGTCGCAGATGGCGAAGAAGCAGTCGTGGGTCTCCTGCAGTCGCACCCAGTTCTCCAGCGCTCCGACCAGGTGGCCGATATGCATCGGGCCTGTCGGTCGAAATCCGGAAAGCACACGGGGCTGGCGCGAGGGCGTCATGCTGGTTTCTCGCTGTGGCAAGCGCCGGGGGGCGTTTGATCCATTGGAGATCGGCTCAGGACTCGCGAGCCGAGGAGGGCTCCTTCCCGGCCCGGTCGGAGGCTTTGAATATCAGAGAGACCATGCCGAGCCCGACCTTGTCGCCGCTCACAACGGTGGCCGGTTTGCCAGTCGTCAGGCGCTGGCCGTTGACGAAGGTGCCGTTCAGCGCGCCGACCTCCTCGGAGATCACGAAGCCGCCGTCCTGTTTGACGATCCGGGCGTGCCTGCGCGACACGGATCGGTTGATGTCGACCTGAGTCAGGTCGATGTCGGGCTGGGTTCCGGTCACCGGGTCGTAGCGACCGATGATGGCCGTGTCCACGTTGATCGGGAAATGTCGCGTCCCTCCCTCCAGAACGAGAACGCCCAGTGCCCCTTCGGGCACCTCGACATCGGCGAGCGGTTGCGGCACGGCCTGCACGCCGGATGATGGCGGCGCGTCCGGTGGTGGGGGGGGCGCCTCGGTCGGACGATCGGTGTCGACCGCATCGGCGTCGGTCGTATCGGCTTGTGCGCCGGCTCCCGCTCGACTCAGGGTATCGATCTTGCGCCCCGCCTCCTGGAGACGGTTGCTCAGTTTGCGGAGCATGCGTACCGCTATCTCGATGTTGCCCCGGATCATCTTGTCAAAGGTGGTGCTGTTGATCTCGATCAGTTGGCTGTTTTCGAGAGCCTCGGCGCAGGCGGTCCGGGGCAGGCCCTCGAGCAGGGCGAATTCACCAAAGAAGTCCCCCTTCTCCATGACCGCGAGCTCCTGTCGAGTGCCGTTGAACTCCCGGAAGATCAAGACTGAACCCGAGTGCACGACATACATCTCGCTGCCGAGATCCCCTTCACGGTAAATCGACTCCCCTTTCTTGCGCTTGATGATTAAATCTTTGAAAGGATCGGCGCCCACGGCGAAATATCCTTGTACAGCAGCGAGTTATGCATACACAACCGGCGAGATAATAATGGAACGACTGGAATGATGTCAAACGTTGCGGCCGGTCATCAATGGGGCGACGGTGGATGGTGGTCGCCCCTGACCCGCGACCATGACCGAAAATTGTGCAAACCGCTCTATCTCTTCGAACCACAAGACAATTCGACTCCCTAGCGCCCTCAGTCCACAGACTTTTTCACAGAGTTTGTGGAAATCGTCGAGTCGTTCAGACGTCGGCGAGAATCCGCTCGTAGGTTTCGCGAACCCGCGCCGTGTGCCGCTCGAATCCAACCCTCAGGAACTGCCCGGATGGCCGGGCCGGATCGATCACCATCGCTAACTCGGCCAGCGCCTCGGGTTCCTCGGGAAGATGTCCGAGAGGGCGATCGTAGAGCAGTCTCATTCCATGCTCGAGAGCGCGGAGAAACAGGTATCCCTCGTAGAGATGGCCCATCTGGGACTCGGGGAGGTGTCCCAGGCTGTGAAGATGGGTCAGAAGACGAAGCGTATCTTTGTCAGCAGGGTTCGGCGTCGCGTGTCGGAGACGCAGGACGTCGATTGCAAAATGGACGTCGAGGAGGCCTCCTTCCCCCAGCTTCACGCCTCCCGGCTGCGCCGACTCGTCTTGAATCCGCCGACGCATCGCGTCGATCGATTCGCCGATCTCGCGCGCGTCCATCGTTCGGGCACGCTCCAGAATCACGCGCTCCACAGCCTCCACCGCCTGCCGACCGAGGTCGAGATCACCGGCGACCGGTCGTGCCTTCAGAAAGGATTGCATCTCCCAGACCTCGGCGTCGTTTCGGAAGTACTCCACCAGCCCATCCAGAGTTGGGACGAGCTCCCCCTCGCGTCCCGAAGGGCGCAGCCGAAGATCGACCCTGTAGAGCTGACCATCGCGACTGAGGGTCCCGAGAGTCCGTACGATCGCCTCGCACCAGCGAACAGCGACAGAGGCCGGTCCCCCGTCGAGCACGAACACCAGATCGAGATCGGATCCGAAATCGAGTTCACGGTACCCGAGACGACCGAGGCCGAGCACGGTGAGGAGCGGGCCTGCCGGAGAAGCGCTCATGCGGGGCGCGAGCCCCTCGCGCTCGAGGTTCAGCACCGCCTCGAGAACTGCATCGGCGAGGTTCGAAAGGCTTTTGAGAGCCTGGCGCAATGTCGACTGCTGATTGATGTCGCGCAGCGCAATGGTCGCCAGCTCCTCCTGCTGACGGCGCTGCAGAGCCGCGAGGCGGGCGGCGCGGGAACGTCCCGGCTTCGCGGTCGGCTCGACGAGCTCGTGACGATAGTCGTCCGCGGTCGTCGTCCGCACGACCCTGAGGCGATCCTCGAGTCTGCTGAGGATGAGCGGTTGTCGGATGAGAAGCCCCGCCAGCATGTTGCTGCGCCCGAGGACCTGGATGATCGGACCCAGGATCTCGCGGTGCGCCAGGAAGCGCTCGAGGTTTTCGGGATGGGAGGTGAGGGAGGCGATCAGCCTCTCGAGATTGCCGAGCGCCCGTCGCGGGTTCGATGTCGCCGCCGCCATCTGCAGAAGAGTGGATCCGGCCTTTCGGAAGACCGACCGACGCTCGGAGGTGCCTGCCGCCTCATGGAGACGGCGACCGATCAGCTGCACCGGGCGGAGGACCACCTCGGCGTCCTCGATCCCCGCGCGCCGCACGCGATCCCGCAGCGCACCTTCGTCGAGTCGCTCCAGCCAGGCTTCCTCGATCCCCTCCCCGATCCGGGGTTGCGCTGCGCTCGAGAAGACGGTGTCGTAGAACGCGCGTACCACGCCCCGGTGACGATCGAGGGCCTCCATCAATGCCTCCGCCGGTCCGCCGGGTGTCCTCTGCAGGGAGCGCATCCGGCGCGCGAGCCGCTCAAGATCCTTGCTGCGCGCCGGCAGGTTTGAGGTTTGGCGGTTGCGTCCGAGCTGGAGCCGATGCTCCAGATCCCGCAGAAAAACGTACGCCTCACCGAGCGCCGCGCACTCGGCGTAGCCGAGGAACCCCTTCTCCGCCAGACGATGGAGCGCCAGCAGCGTGTTTCCCTCGCGTAACCAGGGGTCCCGCCCGCCATGTTGGAGCTGGAGCGCCTGGACGGCGAACTCGATCTCGCGGATCCCGCCCCATCCCAGCTTGATATCGGTACGGGTGCGCCCCTGCGAGCTCAAACGGGCGTCGATCCGGTCCTTCATGGCGCTGATCTCCAGCGTCATGTACGGATCGGGATCGCATCTATAAATCAGTTCCTCAACTTCCGCGACGAATCGCCGGCCCAGCGGGAGATCCCCGGCTGCCGGCCGCGCTTTGCAGAGCGCCTGCCGTTCCCACGTCTCGGCCCAGTTGCGGTAGTAAGCGGTCGCGGCATTGACGGTCATGACAAGGTCACCGTCGCGTCCTCCAGGGCGAAGATCGAGATCGACCCGAAAGACCTGCCCCTCGGGTCCGCCTCCGGCGATCAGTCGGGTGACCTCCGCGGCGAGGCGGGTAAAGAATTCGCGGTTTCTGATCCCCCCCTCCCCTCTCTCGCCAAGGCCCGCCGTCTCGCCGTCACGGCCGTAGAGGTAAATCAGGTCGATATCGCTGCTGTAGTTGAGCTCCTCGCCACCCAGCTTCCCGAGCGCGACGATGGTAAAATCGACCTGCTCGAGCTGCCCCTGGTCGTCGCGGCTCGTCGGACGGCCGTGCTGTGCCTCAAGAGGCGCGCGCGCCATGTGCACCGCCTTCTGGAGCAGCACGTCGGCGAGGAGCGACAGGGCTCGCGTGATCGCGGGCAGGTCTGCGGTGCCGAGAGCATCGGCAAGTGCGATACGCAGGTATTCACGCTGCTTGAATTTTCGAAGAACGATCGAGTCGTCATCCCCCGCGCGCAGAGACTGGAAACGAGCCAGATCCTCGTCGAGATCCTCGATAGTACGAGGGCCTCGGGCGGGGCCGCCCGAGGGGAGGACTTCCAGAAAGTCGGGGTTCTGGACGAGCAGGCCACCGAGGTAGGGGCTGAATCCGGCGAGGGTCAGGAAGTCATGCAGGTACTCCGTGCCAGGAGGTCCCCCGTGCCGCGTGGCGAAGTGCTGCAACAGCTGGATCGCCC
>JAPUIN010000335.1 GCA_027297005.1 Acidobacteriota bacterium | reverse complement strand
TGGCCGAGCAGTTCGGGTTGGTGACGATGAACCCGCCGCTGTTGCGCCGGCGCTTCTGATCCTCGATCAGATCGAGGTGCTCCGCATTCACCTCGGGGATCAGCAACGGCACGTCGGCCCCCATGCGATGATTCCGCGAGTTGCTGACCACGGCGATTCCTGCCGACGCGAACGCCTCCTCCACCTCCCCCGCGACGGAGGAATCGAGACCGGAGAACGCCAGCCGCGACTCCCCTCCCGGACGGCACGGTGCCACCATCATGTCGCGGGCCCAGTCGGGCATCGGCGTGTCGAGCATCCAGCGCGCCGCTTCGGCGTACCGCTTGCCGGCCGATCGCTCCGATGCGGCCAGGACGGCGACCCGGAACCACGGGTGACCGTCGAGGAGCGAGACAAACCGCTGACCGACCGCCCCGGTCGCGCCGAGAACCGCGACCGGGATCCGTGCTTCATGCCGCCTGCCGGACGCTTTTTTCGCCACGCTCATGTCTCCCGTCCCGATGCGGCGATCGCTCGGGCCAGCTTCAGGATATCCCCGAACGCCCCCGCCGCGGTCACTTCGGGTCCCGCACCGGGACCGGCAATGAGAAGCGGGGGGTCGGTGTACCTTGAGGTCCGGAAGGCGAAGATGTTCTCCGGCCCGGTGAGCCGTCCGAGTGGTCCGTCCACCGGCACCTCGATGAGCGAGGCGCTGCACCCCTCAGCGACCTTAGCGACGAACCGCCATCGGTTCCCACGCCCGGCCGCCTCCTTCCATTTCGTCGCCATCGCGTCATCTTGCTCCGCAACCGCATCGAGGAACGCCGCCGCATCACCGCCGGATCCAGTCTTGCAGAACGGCTCGAGCGCCACCTCGTCCGGCTCGAGCGCGAGGCCGGCCTCGCGCGCCAGGATCAGCGCCTTGCGCGCAACGTCGGCGCCCGACAGATCCTCTCGCGGATCCGGCTCGGTGAACCCGCATTCCTTCGCGCGCTTCAGGACGACCGAAAAACGCTCTCCCTGATCGAGTCCGGCGCACAGGGCGTTCAGGGTTCCCGAAAAGCAGCCCTCGATCGACGCGATCCGATCGCCGCTCTCCACGAGATCACGCAGCGTGCTGATCGTCGGCAGGCCGGCGCCAACCGTCACCTCGTACAGCCAGGTGCGCCGGGCGGCGCGACAGGCGTCCTTCACGGCCCGATACTCTGCGAGCGCACCCGACAACGGTTTTTTGTTGCAGGAGACAATGTGGAAACCGGACTCGATCGCTTCGCGGTACAGGGTCCCCATCCCCTCCTCGGCCGTGGCATCGACCAGGATCTTGGGATCGGCGAGCCCCCGCACCTCGCGCAGCAGCGCGCGGCCGTCCAGCGCGGGGCCATCGGCGACGACCTCGCGCCAGCGGGCGAGGTCGAGGCCCCCCATGCGGAAGGCCGATCGCTGGCGACCGGCGATGCCCGCGTAGACGAGGTCGATGCCGTGCCGGCTCTTGAGCGTCTCGCGCCGGGCGGCAATCTGGTCGATCAGGGTGGCGCCGACAGTCCCCTTCCCAAGCTGCACGATCGAGATCCGCGGCGCCATCAATTCCCCTTCCCGGTGACCGCCCGCAGGGATACCCGCCGGCGCTTCCGTGCCCCGGCGCGCGGGACGTTCAACCGGTCATGGATGACACGCACGGCGGCTCCCATCGCGCGTGACTTCACGACCACGGTGATGTTGTACTCGGAGGAGCCCTGCGCGATCGCGACGACGTTGATCTTCGCGTCTCCCAGGGCCCCGAAGAGGCGACCCGAGATACCGTGCCGGCCCCTCATGCCGGCGCCGACGACTGCTATGGCGCACATGTTCCGCTCGACGGTGATCCGCGCGACCTCATCCCCCAGAAACCCGCGATCGCGAAAATCCTTCTGCAGCGCTTTGATTGTCCTTTCGACGTCCTCCTGCAGGATGGCGAAGGTGAGGTTGTATTCCGAGGAGGACATCGAGATCATGTAGATGTTCGTCCCCGCCATCGCCACCGGCGTCAGGAGCAGGAGGATCATCCCTGGCCGCCCGAGGATCCCGACTCCCTCGATTGTCACCAGCGCCATCCCGTCGACGCTGGTGACCAGGATCGGCGCGTCCGGGCCGGACGGCATGCCGGTGATCAGCGTTCCGGCCCCCTCCGGCTTGAATGTGTTCTTAATCCGGATCGGGATTCCGGCGCGCCGAGCCGGCTGCATCGTCTTCGGATGGATCACCTCGGCTCCGAAGTGCGCCATCTCCGCCGCCTCCTGGTAAGAGATCCGATCGACGAGCTTCGCGGTCGGAACGACGCTCGGATCGGCCGTACAGACGCCATCCACTTCCTTCCAGATCCAGATCTCCTCCGCGTTCAGACAGGTGCCGAGGATCGACGCCGTGTAGTCGGAGCCGCTTCGACCGAGCGTGGTCGTAGCCCCCTCCCTGGTGCGTCCGATATAGCCGGTCGCCACCGGGACCGTCCCGACCCGGATCGCCGGCATCAGGCTGCGTCTCAGGTTCCTCCGGGTCGTCTCGAAGTCGACCGATGCGGCACCGTGACTCTCGTCGGTCACGATGTGATCCCGCGTGTCGACATACTGGGCCTTCACCCCAATCTGCCGCAGGTGGGCAGCCATCACCTCGGCACACATCCGCTCCCCGAACGAGGAGATCAGATCGAGACTGCGCCGGCTCAGTTCGCGCAGCAGCAGGACACCGTGGCAGACTCCCTCGAGTTCGTTGAAGAGGGCCTGCATTTTCTTCTCCAATCGCCCGCCGGGGCCCGCCCCGAGCCCCAACCGGCGCACCACGTCGCGGTGGCGCGTCTGCAGGCGATCCAGCCGGCGGCTTACGTCACGCGGGGCCCCCTTGACCGCGCTCTTGGCCAGTGCGATCAGGTCATCCGTCACGCCGGCCATCGCCGACACGACGACCACCGGCTTCCGGCCGGCGAACCGCCGGACGATCCCCCCGACCTGGCGGATCTCGGGCGTGTGCGCGACCGAGGTTCCTCCGAACTTCATCACGATCATTCTGGACTCCACCCCGTGGCGCACTCCCCGGGTAGGGGGACCATCTCCCGAAACCCGCAAGGGTCCAAAAAACGAGTGGGGAGGATCGCTCCTCCCCACCGGCAACATGCCAGGGCTCTGCGACTGGACACCGTTTAGCGCAACACGGCGCCATCGACGCGCACGATCGATCGCGCGGCACGCACCGCATGCGGTTGACAGTGATTAAACCAGCGTCCCCGATCCGTTGTCAACGGTCGCAATTTTGTGTCCCGAGCGGCGAGGATGCCCGTCAGGGAGGCCAGATCTGAGATCGCAGCAGAAGCCTGGTGCGGAATGCGGACTAGTTTTTCCGGTTCTGGATCTGTCCGCGGCCGTCCTGCCTCTGAGGTCTTCCACCGGGCCGCGGGAACCGCCTCTCTCCGGGCCGCGGGCCACCCTGACCGGCGAACCCCTGTATGCGACTCTTGCCGCCAAATCCCGGTCCGATCCCCCCCTGAGACCGCGGCACGGCAGCGGCTGCGCCGGGGGCCTCCGGCAGCTGGAGGCCGCGCTCGAAAACATGAAACTGCCACTGACTGACCTCATCATGCCCCTTGTACACCTTGAAGGTCCGCCCGCTCTCCTCCCCGCGGGCCCGGCTGATGACGCCGACGATTGGCCATCCGAGGGGACGTTCGCTGATGCTCTCGTCGAAGGAGGAATCGCCCCACTGTCCCTGCTGCTGATCGGGGAACGGCAGCGGCGAGCCTGGCGGTTGCGCGCCGGGGATCGTTCCGCCCGAACCCGGCACACCGGTACCCAGCGGGTCGGGATTGAGCGGTGTGACGCCCGGCTGGCCGGGGAGTCCGGGGAGCCCGGTCTGCCCCGGCAATCCCTGGATGCCCGGCTGGCCGGCAGCTCCCGGCTGCCCCGCCGTCTGGGCCGCCTTCGGATCGTAGACCCCCCGGCCGCCCGGCATGAGGTAGAGGAGTCCCCACTTCCCGTTCCTCGCGACCGGCTCCTCGTACAGCTTTCTGATGTAGCGGTAGCCGCGCGGCCCCGGCTCGTAGAGGGCCTCCAGGGTCACGGGAAACTGCCCGGCATGCTCCTTCCGGTAGGCGAGAATGGCGTCGACGTACTGGTTGGCTCGGAAGATCAGCTCATCCTCGCGGTCGCGGCGCCAGATGCTCGACCAGGTCTGCGCCGCCGCCGCCAGGCCGATGCTCATCACCGCCACCCCGATCATGACGATGATCAGGATACTGCCCGCTTCACGTCGGCGATCGATCCCCGATCGCGAGGGTGCCTGCCGGCTCATGGGATGTTGATGAACAACGACACGGCCGTGCTCTGGAAGCCACCTCCCAGGGTCGACGCGATCACCTCCGCCATGCACGGACCGCCGCCGAGGGCGATGCTGCACTCGTTCGGGCAGGTCGAATCGGACGTGAAGAGGGTCGCCACCTCACCGTTCGAGTCGGTCAGGGCCTGGCTCGGAATGAAGGTGCCGTTGAAGAGATTTCCGCCTTTATCGTTGTTCTGCAGCGAGAAGATGATGGTCACGCCGGAGAGCGGCTGCGCGCTCGTATCGAAGGCGGTGGCGATGAAGCAGATGTCTTGGTTGCAGTCAGTGACCGTCGTCGAATTGCAGCTCGAGTCGTTCGGATCGGTCGTGAGAATGATCTGGCTCAGGTTTCCCTGGACCGTATTGAACGTTAGATTGTTGGTCGCCGCCCCGGAACGGGCGCTGACCGTCGTAGTGCTCGTCGTGATCAGGTTCACGCGCGCGTTCCCAAACCCGTCGGTCTCGACCGGCAGGTTCGAGATCGCCGTCGCGTTCTGGAGCGTTCCCACGAAGAGCAGGCCGGCGGTGCTGGTAAAACGAACGTCCTGCCCCGGCAGCGGCACGCCGAGCGCGTTGCTGACGGTCGCCACGACCTCCGCCGTGCCGCAGTTCGCCTGTTGCAACAGAGTCTGGCACTCGGGGACCGAGCCCAAGACGATCGTCGTCGGGTTGCCCGACACCTCGATCGTCGATCCGGGCGGCGGGATCGTATCGGAGTCCTCGCAGGCGGCGAGGGAAAAAAGAGCCAGGGCGGCGGCCGCCGCCAGCGGGATGCGCGCTTGACTGATCATGGACCGTGCTCCTTAGAAATCGAAATATACGACGATCCCCTCCGGGGGACCAGATGACAATTTGTTCGGACACCTCACCATTCGCTGTACGAGCTTCCGTCCAGCGCGGACCCGGGCGCTCCGCTGCGCACGTCGTAGACGCCGCCCCCCCCCTCCGGATCCTCGTCGCTCGCCTCGGCGTAGATCTCCTCCCAGGTCTGGTCCGACTCCGTAAACGGGTCATATGGGAGGCGGCGGATGTATCCGTCATCGACGAGCGTCTCGAGCGAGTCGGGGTACTTCCCCCTGTCGGCGAAGTACTGGTCGATCAGGTCGCGCAGCACGAACAGATCCTGTTTGAGCACCGCCTCCTTGGCCCGCTGCGGCGTCTGGCGGAGCTGGGCGACGGCGATCCCCGCGAGGATGCCGATAATCGCCACCGCGATCAGAAGCTCGATCAGGGTGAACCCGCGTTCGCCACGGCGCGCCCTGTTCCGTCGCGCCGGGGGTTCAATCGCGTTCCGGTCGTTCCTCTTCACGGCCACCTCACCAGTCCGCATAGTAACTCTCGTCCAGGGCCTGGCCCGGATGGGTCGTGTAGACGTCATAGACATTTTCGCGTCCCCAGCTGGTCGAATCGGGATCGTCCTGATATGAGCGCAGGCCCCATTCGTGGCTCTTGGTCATCGGATCAATCGGAACCCGCCGCAGAAACTTGATCTTCTGCCCCAGGGAGCCGACCCGCTCGACCCCGTCCACCAGGATCTCCATCTCGGGCGGATAGCATTCCGAATCGACCCCCTCCTTCTGGATGGCGCCGGCATCGCAGAACTTCTTATACTCGTCGATCGCCCGCCGCATCGTGCGCAGCGAGCGGCGCAGGGCCAGCTCGTTCCGGCGCTTGACGGCAAACTTCGCCATCGGCACCACGGCCCCCGCCAGGATCACCAGGACGGCGATGGCGACGACCATCTCAATCAGCGTCACGCCGGACAACCCGTCCGCCCGTCGGCGCCTCCACATTTGCCGCATCCCCCTTCTCTCCGCCTACTGGATCACCACATTCATGCTGCGACTCTCCGCCGGCATCGGCTGGGCCGTCGGCCCGAGCACCGACAGGCCGGTCAGGTCGAGCAGTGTCCGACCGCTGTTGCTCGCGCGGAACGTCAGCTCGATCAGCGTTCCCCGTCCGTCGACGCCGGGCTGCGTCCCCTGCCGCGAAAGCCCGACGACCACCTCGCGCCCGCCGCCGCCGAGTGCGGCCAGCACGAACACCGTGCCGCCACCCTGGCTCAGGAACGGCGAATTCTGGGTGGCGCGGACGAATTCGATCATGTCGGGATCGAAACGCAGGTGGAACGGAACGCTCCCCACACCGCTCGCGTTCTCGATCGTCACCCTGATCGTGAACTCCGCTCCGATGGTGGTCGTCAGAAGCGCCGGATCAAGAGCCACGACCGCCGGCCCGCTCGACCCCTGCTGCGTGTCGGGGCCCCCGGTTGCGGGTGGCCGCCCGACGGCGCCCCCTCCCTTCG
>JAPUIN010000334.1 GCA_027297005.1 Acidobacteriota bacterium | reverse complement strand
GGATCCGGCCTCCGATCCCGAGATAAAGGAGTCGTTCCGCCGGCAGAACCCCGAAAAGGCTCCGGACCCCGCCGAGGTGGCGGAAGCCGTCTTCTTCGCCACGCAGCGCGGGCTGTCGGGCTCCGGGCAGCAGATGGAGGTGTCGACACTGCCGCTCTCCCGGGATACTTTGCCGCCGGGTGGCTCCGACATCGGTGGGCCGGGGCGGACGGTCGTCATCGTCTCGACCGCGCGGACCGACGCCGAGATCGACCGTGCCGGCGCCATGGCGGCTTGGTCGCTGGAGTCGGGCTCGAGCCGCGTCATCGTGGCAGCCGATGACGGCATGATGGCGCGCCTCGTGCCGCGACTGTCGCGCCGATCCTCCGCCTCCCCCTGGTGGAATCTGACCATTGCGCCGCAGAGAGATGGCCGGCTCGAGTTCCATGGGATCGACCCGACCTCGGCGACGGCGGTGTCGGAATGCTTCGCCATGTTCGGTGATGTGGACAGCGTCATCTACGTCCCTGGTGCGCCGGATCGCCGGGAGCGATTTGTCAACTTCCCGACCGAGGAAGGGCTGACCGAACTCGACGAGGGGGCCCTCGAGGCCCGTTATCGTGAGCACCAGCGGGCCCTGTCGCTCTTTCTCGAGCGGCACGTCACCGCAGCCCTGATCATCGCCCGCCAGGCCGCGCGTTCGCTCGGCGCGGGGGGGACGCTCGCCATCTCGCGCAGTCCGGCGCCGACGCCGGAGGCGGTGCTTGCCAACGAGGCGATGCGCCAGATCATCCGCGTCGCCGCGGAGGAGTTCCGGCTGTTCGGGAAGGATCTCCGTGCGACCTATTCGCAGAGAACCCCGCGGCTCGGCGCGCACCTGTCCACCTACATGAGTGACACCGAGCGGGCGGCCACGGCCTGAGTCATTGGTTGTCGTGGGGAACGGATCGACGTAACTTCAGATCGTGAATCGGCGCCGCGCGGGAGGGGCGCGGCGCCGGTTCGCGGATCGGGTCTCCGGCCCACTGAACAGGTCCCGGTTCGATGCATCACTCTCGCCGCTATGACAGTCGGGTTCCCATTCTCGCCGCAACGCATGACGGTTTATCCGCACACTCTCGCCGCACGGGAGGTGTTGCATGAGACTCGAGAGCCTGTTGCGGGAGGCGATCGCTAGCGGGAGGCTTCACGAACCTTTCAGCGCGACGGACGCGACCAGCGCGGTCAGCCTCGAGGACTGGCCGCAGAAGCGGGTCCACAGCCACCTCGTACGGCACTGTCGCGGCAACCTCGCCGCGATCCAGCTTTATTTCGATCGAGTATCGTTCGGGCGCTATCGTCTGCTCGGAACCGACGTGATCGCCCGCCGAAGACCGGCTCCTTCAATGCGGCGCGGCTGGACTCGCCGGGGATCGGCCGCCCGGTCGTGGCCGATTGACGGACGGGAAACCTAGGAGCCTGACCCGGTATTGTGCGGCCCCACGCAGTACCTGGACAGGCTCTTGGTCCGCGTTTCTCACCGGGGTGTCGTCGCGAGACTCCAGTGCCAGGGTTCCCAGGATGCGTCCCCTCCTTCGCGGAGCGGATAGGTCTCGCGGAACCCGAACGAACCGGCGTGACGGCGAAGCCATTCGTAGGCCGGCTCCCGGGCGAATTCCGGATCGCTCGGGACGAGATCGACGGCCCGTCCGGTTTCGTGCTCGGAGTAGCCGGGCGGCGCGATGAAACGAAGCACCTCCCGGAGATCCTGCCCGTTCTCGATCCGGCGCAGGAGGAGCGAGGCCTGGTACGAGCGTGATCGATATCCCGAATCGACGTTCAGTCGGATTCCATCGCGCGCGGCCCGTCCCGCCATCCGGACGAACGCGTCCCGCGCCCGCGGAACGAGGTAGATACCGTAACCCTCGAACGAGAGAGAATCCGGCAGCTTGACGAGATCCCCGATGGAGGGAAGCGACGCGGGCCCCATCCCCTCCCCACACCATTGAGCAGGCACCGGGTGGGGATGGCCCCGGAGCGTGAAGGCCTCGGTGCAGACCGCTGCCCGAGGGGGCGGGAATACGCAGGTCACGAGGAGCACGATCAGGGGGAATCGGGCCGCGGGGGTCGTTCGCTTGTTGACGCGCCGGGGTGAGCGCCGTACGATCGGCTCGGGCATCGTATCTTCTTATCATATGAGCGTTATGTTTCTCGAGCCCGGGATGCCGCTTCCGGAAAGCCGTGAGGCCGGTCCGTCGGGTCTGGTGGCGGTCGGAGGGGATCTGCGGCCTGAAACCCTCGTCGATGCCTATTCGAAGGGGGCCTTCCCTTGGTACGAGGAGGAGCCGATCCTCTGGTTCTCTCCCAACCCCAGGATGGTGCTGCGGCCGGATGACTTGGTTCTGGGACGGAGCGTCCGCCGCGCGCTGGCCCGCGACCGGTACTGTGTGCGTGTCGACACCGCCTTCGACGAGGTCATCCGGGAGTGCGCCACGATCCGGAGGCCCGGCCAGCACGGAACATGGATCAACCCCGCGATGATCAAGGCGTACGGCCAATTACACGAGATCGGACTGGCGCATTCGGTCGAGGCCTGGTGCGACGGCCGCCTCGCGGGGGGGTTGTACGGGATCTCCCTCGGCGCCGCATTCTTCGGCGAGTCGATGTTCGCCCGCGACGACGACGCTTCGAAGGTCGCCTTCGTCCACCTCGTGGGGCAGTTGAAAGCCTGGGGGTTCCGGCTGATCGACTGTCAGATTCGCACCGAACTGATGGCACGCTTTGGCGCGGTTGAATGGCCCCGGACCCGATTCCTCCGGAGCCTCAAGGCCGCGCTCAAGAAACCGACCCGCCGGGGACGCTGGACCCTCGATCCCGCGTCACGGTTCTGGACGATCGGGCGTGGAGGTATAAACTTGAGTCATGGAGGCACCCGTTGAAGGAGGCTGTGGCATGACGCAGCGGAAGCGACAGCCGGATGTCGAGATCCTCGAGAAGACCTCGAGCCGGACCCGGGAGCCGGAGCAATATCGCGTCCTGCTCCATAACGACGATTACACGACGATGGAATTTGTCATCCAGGCTCTGGAATCGATCTTTCAAAAGGGGCCGGCGGAGGCCTACCGGATTATGATGAAGATCCACACCGAGGGGATGGGGATCGCCGGCATCTACCCTCACGAGGTGGCGGAGACCAAGGTCGAGAACGTGCACGAGGCGGCGCGCGCGCAGGGATACCCTCTGCGCGCCAGCGTCGAGGAAGCCTGAGCGGGCGGCGCGCCTGGAATCGGCGAGGGCAGGGGAGGCTCTGAGAGGATGACGTTCAGTCCGACGGTGGAGCGGGTTCTGGCGATCGCCTACCGCGAGGCGGCCTCGCGACGGCACACGCACCTGACCCTCGAGCATCTTCTTTATGTTCTCGCGCACGATCCCGACGGCGAGAGGATTCTTCTGGCGTGCGGCGCCGACCTGCCGGCCCTCACCGCCGCGCTGGCCGATTTTCTGAGTCGATCGATCGAGCCGTTTCCGAACTCAATCGAAAAGGAGCCGGAGCAGACGGCGGCGTTTCGGCGCGTTCTGCAGACGGCGGTGCTGCATGTGCAGAGCGCCGGTCGCACCGAGGTGCGTGAAGGGGACCTGTTCGCGGCAATCCTGCAGCAGCCGAAGACGCACGCCGCGGGCCTGCTGGCCGATCAGGGCGTCACGCGTCTCGACATCCTGAACTACATCTCCCACGGGATCAGCAAGATTCCGCTGGCGCCGTCGAGCGGTGCGGGTGATGCCGTGACCGATGAGCGCGCCCGGGCGGACACGGGGGATGAAGGAGCGGCGCGCGCCCACGATCCGCTCAGCGCCTACACGATGAACCTGACGGAACAAGCGCGTGCAGGGGTTCTCGATCCCCTGATCGGGCGGACCGTGGAACTGGGCAGGACGATGGAGATCCTCGTGCGCCGCAGGAAGAACAACCCGGTCTTCGTCGGCGAGGCAGGGGTTGGCAAGACGGCGCTCGCTGAGGGTCTGGCTCTGCGGTTGCTCGGCAAGGAGGAGCCGGTTCCCGGGCCGTTGAAGGACGCGGAGGTCTATTCGCTTGATATGGCGGCTCTTCTCGCCGGCACCCGCTACCGCGGCGACTTCGAGGAGAGGCTGAAGGCCGTGCTGGCGGCCCTGATGCGGCGCCCCAATCCGATCCTTTTCATCGATGAGATTCATTCGACCGTCGGCGCCGGTTCGACTTCTGGGGGCACGCTCGATCTGGCGACCCTGATCAAGCCGGTGCTTGCCTCGTCCCATCTGCGTGTCGTCGGGTCGACGACGTTCGAGGAGTTCAAGCAAATCGAGCGCGATCGCGCGTTAACACGGCGCCTGCAGAAGGTTGTCGTCGATGAGCCTTCGGTCGAGGACACGATCCAGATCCTCAGGGGTCTGAGGTCGCGCTACCAGGATCACCACGAGGTCTCCTACACCGACGCGGCCCTGGAGGCGGCGGTTCGGATGGCGAAGAGGCACCTGCGGGAGAATCGTCTGCCGGACAGCGCCATCGATCTTCTGGATGAGGCGGGGGCGTCGCTTCGCCTGCGGCGGGCGATGGCCGAAGCGGCGCGCGCGGTTGACCCCGCCCCCGCGAAAGATGGCGCCGGGCTTCCGGCCGGGACCGCCCCACCCCGGCCCCGGGGGGGAGGGGCCGCGTCGCGCGGACGCCGACGGCGCGACGGGAAGGAAGTCACCAGCGAACCGCAGGACGTCGTCGACGTGGCCGACATCGAGCGCGTCATCGCCCGCATGGCGCGAATTCCCGAGAGCCAGGCGAGCGCCACGGAGCGTGAGCGGCTGCGCACCCTCGAGGAGTCGCTCGGCCGGGTCGTGTTCGGCCAGGAGGAGCCGGTGCGTCTGGTCGCCGGGGCGATCAAGCGCTCGCGCGCAGGGCTGAGCCAGCCGGAGCGCCCGGCAGGATGCTTCCTTTTCGCCGGTCCGACAGGAGTCGGAAAGACGGAGCTCGCCCGACAGCTGGCGTTGCATCTCGGCAGCGAGTTTGTCCGCTTCGATATGAGCGAGTACATCGAGAAGCACGCCGTCGCCCGTCTGATCGGAGCGCCGCCCGGATACGTGGGGTTCGACCAGGGCGGTCTGCTCGTCGACGCGGTGCGTAATCACCCGTACAGCGTGGTCCTCCTTGACGAGATGGAGAAGGCCCACCCCGACATCTTCAACATCGTCCTGCAGGTCATGGATCACGCGACGCTGACCGACAACAACGGGCGCAAGGCCGATTTCTCCCAGTCGGTCCTGATCATGACCTCGAACGCCGGCTCGCGTGAGATGAGCGCGGGCTCGATCGGTTTCTCATCCGAGACTGACGGCGCCGGCGACGACGCGCGCCAGAAGGCCGCGAAGAGCCGTGGCCGCAAGGCGATCGAACGGCTGTTCAGTCCGGAGTTCCGCAATCGGCTCGACGCCATCGTCTCCTTCAGGCCGCTGACGATGGAGGTCATGGAGTCGATCGTCGAGAAGTTCATCCTGCAGCTCGAGTCGCAGCTCGCCGAGCGCCGTGTCGCCATCGTCCTCGATCCGGAGGCGCGCGCCTGGCTGGCGCGTGAGGGGTACGAC
>JAPUIN010000333.1 GCA_027297005.1 Acidobacteriota bacterium | reverse complement strand
TCGACCTGCGCCCGCCGGACCACCGAGTACCGGGAACCCGACGCGCCTCCTTCCGCGCGGCGGGCGGCCCGAGGCGAGCCGGGGGGAGCGTCGCGTAGCTTGATCGCGAATCGACGCGGGGGTACGATGACCCTCATCACGGGAGAGCCGATGCCGGGCAAGAACCAGAAGGATAAGGGTTTCGCCGGTCTGCGTGTGGCTGCCTTCGAGAGCCGAATGGCGGTGGAGATCGGTCGCCTGATCACCCATCATGGCGGTCAGCCGCTGCTGGCACCGACCATGCGCGAGCTGCCGCTGGAGGAGAATCACGAAGCGCTGGCGTTCGGGGATCGCCTGCTCGCCGGAGAGTTCGACATGCTGATCCTGATGACCGGCGTCGGCACGAGGACGCTGGTCGCCACCCTCGAGACGTGCCACCCGCGCGAGCGAATTCTCGAGGCGTTTAAGAAAGTGCGTCGTGTCTGCCGTGGCCCGAAGCCGGTCGCCGCCCTGAAGTCGTTCGATCTCGACCCCGGGCTCACCGTGCCGGAACCGAACACCTGGCAGGAGATCCTCAAGACGCTCGACGCGCAGGAGCCGGTCCGCGGCCTTCGCGTCGCCGTGCAGGAATACGGAATCAGCAATCTGGAGCTCCTCCAGGGACTCAAGGAGCGCGGCGCCGAAGTGACGCGCGTTCCGGTCTATCGCTGGACGCTGCCCGAGGACCTCACTCCACTGCAGAACACGTTGCGCGAGATCACGGCGGGACGTGTGTCGGTCGCGCTGTTCACCAATGCCAATCAGGTCGATCACGTCATGCAGGTCGCCCGCGACATGAGCCTGCTCGAGGAGACCCGAGCCGGCCTGTCCCGCGCCGTCGTCGCCTCGGTTGGACCGATCTGCAGCCAGAGCCTCACACATCACGGGGTGGCCGCCGACCTCGAGTCGCCGCGCACCAAGATGGGTCCGCTCGTCAAGGAGGCGAGCCTGCGCTGCCACGAGATCCTCGCCGCCAAGGAGGCAGGCAGGGTCTCTCCGACCGGACAGTCTCCGCTGAGCGGCCGCAGCGGCACGCGGGCCGACGGGCCGGCATCACCGATCGCCCGCAATGTCACCTCGACGGTCACCGCCGTCGCGACCGCTGCCCGGCCCACCGTCGAGATCGCTCCATTGAGGGACAGTCCCTTCATGCGCGCCTGCCGTCGGGAGCCGACCTCGGTAACGCCGATCTGGCTGATGCGCCAGGCGGGACGCTACCAGCGGGAGTACCGCGAGATTCGCGCCCGGCGTTCGTTTCTCGAGGTCTGTCAGGATCCCGATCTGGTCACTCAGATCACGGTGTACGCCGTCGAGCGGCTCAAGGTCGATGCCGCGATCATCTTTGCCGACCTTCTGCTGCCGCTGCCGGGGATGGGGTTGAACCTCGCCTACAACAAGGGGGAGGGGCCCTCAATCGATCCCCCGCTGCGCACCGCCGCGGGAGTCGACCGCTTGCGCGAGCCGGACGTTCACGAATCGGTCGGCTACCTGTTCGAGGCGATCCGCAGGACCCGGCGCGCGTTGCCATCCAACATTCCGCTTCTCGGGTTCGCCGGCGCACCGTTCACCCTCGCCTCGTACATGATCGAGGGGGGCGGCTCGCCACATTACGTTCACACCAAGGCGTTCCTCAGCACCGATCCGGGAGCCTGGAACGCCCTTCTCGAGAAGATCACCCGCATGACCATCGAATACCTCAACGCACAGATCGTCGCGGGAGCCCAGGCGGTTCAGTTGTTCGACACCTGGGTCGGCTGCCTGTCGCGCGCGGAGTACCTGGAGCACGTCCTGCCCCATACCCGGCGCGTGATCGACTCGATTACACCGGGAGTTCCGATCATCCATTTCGGGACGCAGACGGCGCACCTCATGCCCGAGTTCGGGCAGACCGGGGCCGGCGTCGTCGGCCTCGACTGGAGGGTCGATCTCGTGGAGACGTGGGATCGGCTCGGGGATGTCGCCGTGCAGGGAAACCTCGATCCGACCGTCCTGTTCGCGCCGCGTCCCGTCGTCCGCGAGCGAGCCCGGGAGCTCCTCGCGCGGGTCGGTGGTCGTCCTGGCTACATCTTCAACCTCGGGCACGGCATCCTGCCCAAAACACCGCTCGACAATGCGTGCGCGCTCATCGAGACCGTCCATGAGTGGGGAGGGGGTTAGGTGCCCGCGCGCGACGATGTGGTCCTCCTCATCGCCTACGGAGGACCGACCCGGTTCGAGGAGATCCGTCCCTTCCTGGATCGTGTCCTGCAGGGCCGTTCCGTCCCGCAGGAGCGGTACGAGGAGGTCGTCCGCCATTACGAGATGGTGGGGGGCTGTTCTCCGATCAACCATCTCACATTCCGGCAGGCCGAAGGATTGCAGAAACGACTGGCGGCCGACGGGGGGGAACTTCCTGTTTACGTCGGCATGCGCCATTGGAAGCCGCTTCTCGGCGAGGCCCTCGCGACGATGGCCGCCGCAGGAAAGCGCCATGCCCGGGGCGTGATCCTGGCTCCCCACCCGTCGCAAGCCTCACGCGAGAGCTACATCGAGGCGGTCGAGGAAGCCCGGCGTCAGGTCGGCCCGGACGCCCCGAAGGTCTCGTTCTCCCGGCCGTTTTATGACCATCCCCTGTTCATCGAGGCGCTGGCCGGCCGGCTCAGGGTGACACTGGACGGGCTGGATGCCGATCGGCGGCGCGCCGCCTCCGTCCTCTACACCGCCCACAGCATTCCGGTCGGCATGGCAAAAGAGTCAGGCTACGACGAGACCTTCGCGCGCACGGCCGAGCTGGTCAGCCGATCGCTCGGGATCGACTCCTGGACGATCGCTTACCAGAGCCGCAGCGGCAACCCGGACGATCCATGGCTCGAGCCGGACATCGGCGATGCGTTACGCGAGGCCGCCCGGCGGGGGGACCGCACCATCGTCGTGGCGCCGATCGGCTTCGTCTGCGATCACGTCGAGGTGCTCTACGATCTCGACATCGAGGCGTGCGGCATCGCCCGTGATCTCGGCCTCGAATTCCACCGCTCCGCCACGGCCGGCGATCATCCCGCCTTCATCGGCATGCTCGCAGCGCTCGTCCGCGACCGCACCACTCATTCCGGTGCATGACCTTCCCCGGAACGCGGTCTGAGGGAACACCTTTGCCCCCCCGGGTCGTCATCGTCGGAGCCGGCATCGCCGGTCTCGCCTGCGCGGCGAGGCTCCTCGATCTGTCCCGCGAGCGCGGACGCGCGCTCGATCTCACCATCATGGACTCCGCGTCCCGCGCCGGCGGGGTGATCGCCACCGAAAACCGCGATGGGTTTCTTGTCGAAAAGGGGCCCGACTGCTTCATCACCGAGAAACCCCGGGCGCTCGATCTCTGCCGGCGTCTGGGGCTCGAGGATCAGGTGATCGGCACCAACCCCGAGTGCCGCCGATCCTTCGTCCTCCTGCGCGGCCGCATCCTGCCGATCCCCGAGGGGTATCAACTGATGGCGCCGGGGCGATTGTGGCCCTTCGCGACGACGCCGATCCTGAGCCTCGCCGGAAAACTGCGCGCCGCCTGCGATCTCATCCTGCCGCGTGGCGCACCTCGAGACGACGAGAGCCTGGCCTCGTTCGTCCGTCGCCGGTTCGGGTCCGAGGTGCTCGAGAAGCTCGCGCAGCCGCTGATCGCCGGGATCTACAACGCCGATCCGGAGAGGCTCAGCCTGCGCGCCACGATGCCGCGTTTTCTGGAGATGGAGCAACGCGATCGCAGTCTGATCCTCGCTCTCGCGCGCGCGCGGCGCCGGCGGGCCTCCTCCGACAGCGGAGTCAGCGGCGCGCGCTACTCCCTCTTCGTGACGTTGCGCGGAGGATTGCAGGTGATGATCGACCGGCTCGTCGAGCGCCTCCCGGCTCAGGCGCTCCGCCTCGGAACACGCGCCGTTTCGCTGCGCCACGATGGCGGCCGTTGGGCCGTGGTGACGGAAGGAGGGGGGCGGTTCGATGCCGATGCGGTCGTCCTCGCCATGCCGGCCAACGGGTCGGCCCCCCTGCTCCGCAATGTCGAGCCGGCCCTGGCCGACTCTCTCGGATCGATCCTCTACGGCACCTCGGCCACTGTGAATCTAGGATATCGCCTCGAGGAGATCCCGTTCCCCGTCCGCGGGTTCGGTTTCGTCGTTCCCCGCTCGGAGGGCCTGTCCCTGATCGCCTGCTCCTTCTCCAGCGTCAAGTTCGAGGGGCGCGCCCGGGAGGGGACGATCCTGCTGCGGTGCTTCACCGGCGGCGCGATAGCCGAGCGGACCCCCCGCGACGATCTCGAGCGCGCTGTGCGTGACGATCTGAAGCGCGCCGTGGGCCTCACCGCGTCTCCGCTGCTGTCGATCACCTCGGTGTGGCGCGGAGCGATGGCGCAGTACGAGGTGGGGCACATGGATCGCGTGGAGCAGATTGAGTCGCTTCTCGCCCGCCACCCCGGGCTGGCGCTGGCAGGAAACGGACTGCACGGGGTCGGCATTCCCGACTGCGTGCTCAGTGGAGAACGTGCGGCCGAGTCGACAGTAACTGTGATAGGTTAAAAAGTTAGTTTCCTGAAGATCCCCGGACCTCCGGCCGGGCAGTGTCGATCTATGAGGGGTGCGCGGCATGAAGATCGCCATCGGTTGTGACCACGCCGGATTCGAACTCAAGAAGAGGCTGGCCCGGCAGATCGCGGACGACGGCCACGAGGTCGTGGACGTCGGGGCGACGCGCTATGATGCGAACGACGACTACCCCGACGCGGCGGCGGCGCTCGCGCGGGCGGTTGCCGGAGAAAAGGCCGAGCGCGGGATCCTGATCTGCGGCAGCGGGGTCGGCGCGTCAGTGGCGGCCAATAAGATCCGCGGGGTGCGTGCCGGGCTCTGCCACGATGCCTACAGCGCGCATCAGGGAGTGGAGCACGATGACATCAACGTGCTCTGCCTGGGCGCCCGGGTGATCGGGGTTGCGGTCGCCGAGGAGTTGGTACGCGCGTTTCTCGGCGCCCGCTTCACCGGCGAGGAACGACATGCACGCCGGCTGCGCAAAACGCAGGCCCTTGAGCAGGAAGGACGCTGAGAGTCGAAACGGGAGGATGGTAATGGAACTGGGGCTGATCGGTCTGGGAAAAATGGGCGGCAACATGGCGCGCAGGTGGATCCGCGGCGGGCACACTGTTGTCGGCTACGCGCGCACCGCAACCACCGTGCAGGCGTTCGAGAAGGACGGGATGGTCGGCGCGTCCTCCGTCGAGAATCTCGTCAAGCGCCTGCCACCGCCGCGCGCCGTCTGGCTGATGCTTCCCGCCGGGAAGCCGACGGACGACGCGGTCTCCACCCTGTCGGAGATCCTCTCCCGTGATGACGTCATCGTGGACGGTGGCAATACTTATTATAAGGATGACCTGCGTCGCGCCGGACTGCTGGAGAAGAGTGGGATCCACTACGTCGATCAGGGAACCAGCGGCGGGGTGTGGGGATTGAAGGAGGGGTACTCCCTCATGATCGGCGGTGACGAGGCGGTCGTCGATCGGCTGAAGCCGGCCTTCGTCACGCTCGCCCCCGGACCCGACCGGGGATGGGGTCGCGTCGGCCCGGTCGGCGCCGGACACTTCGTGAAAATGGTCCATAACGGCATCGAGTACGGCATGATGCAGTCCTTCGCCGAGGGTTACAACCTGATGCAGGCAGCGGATGAGTTTTCCCTCGACCTGCACCGCATCTCGCGGATCTGGCAGCACGGCAGTGTCGTGCGATCGTGGTTGCTCGATCTCACCGCGAACGCTCTGCAGGAGAATCCCCGGCTGGAGGGAATCGAGGCGTGGGTGGCGGACTCCGGCGAGGGGCGTTGGACCGTCCAGGAAGGGATCGAACGGAGCGTGCCGGTCCCCGTCATCGCCCACTCGCTGATGGCCCGCTTCCGCAGCCGGCAGAGCTCGTCGTTCGCCGACCGGCTGCTCGCCGCCCTTCGCAATCAGTTCGGCGGACACGCGATTAAGAAGAGCGATCAGTGAATCGGACCCCACCGGGACCCGCACCGACGATCGTGATCTTCGGCGCCACGGGGAGCCTCACGTCGGGAAAGCTCATCCCGGCGCTCTTCCGGCTCCATCGCAAACGCGAGTTGCCGCCCGGCACCCGTATCGTGGGCGCCGCCCGGGGGGTCATCAGCGACGACCAATTCCGCGACTCCCTCGCCGAGGTGCTGCGCGAGCGCGGCGACGATTTCGATGCCACGCGCTGGGGCGAGTTCGCCCGCAATCTTCACTTCGTGCACGGCGACG
>JAPUIN010000332.1 GCA_027297005.1 Acidobacteriota bacterium | reverse complement strand
GCTTCCCGTTCGTTCTGTTGTCCACCCTGCGCTTGGCCGCGGCCCGGGGCCCGACGCTGGGACCCCATCGCCAGGGTCTTCAGGTAGTTTCGAACTTGTTTCGACCCCGTCTCGAGATCGAGACGGGCCTCGAGCTCCGGCGACTGGGTGGTGATCCCCGCGGGGCATCGACCCGTCTCGCATCGGTGGCAGAAACCCGCCCGGGTTCCGAGGTCGGCGTACTCTTCCCTCCAGGCCGGCTCGTCCCGGTTGCAGCCCATCGCGATCATCGGCGCCTGGCCGACCGAGACCGCGTCGGCGCCGAGGGCCAACGCCTTGGCCACATCCGCTCCGGTCCGGATGCCGCCGGAGACGATCAGCTGGACCTTCCGGTGAAGGCCCAGATCCTCGAGCGCCTCGACCGCCGCACGCAACGCCGCCAGGGTCGGGATCCCGGTGTGCTCGATGAAGCAGTCCTGGGAGGCCGCCGTCCCCCCCTGCATCCCGTCGATGACGATCACGTCCGCGCCGGCGTGACAGCAGAGCTTGATGTCGTGGTAGACGCGAGTCGCTCCGATCTTCACGTAGATCGGCTTTTCGTGGCGGGTCAGCTCGCGAAGCTCCTGGATCTTGATCACCAGATCATCCGGACCGGTCCAGTCCGGATGCCGGCATGGGGAGCGCTGATCGATGCCGGCGGGGAGGGTCCGCATCTTGGCGACCCGCTCGGCCACCTTCTGTCCCATGAGGATCCCGCCCCCGCCCGGCTTCGCCCCCTGTCCGACCACGACCTCGATCGCCTCGCACTTCTGGAGGTCCTCCGGATTGAACCCGTAGCGGGAGGGAAGGCACTGGTAGACGAGGATCGACGAGTGCTCCCGCTCTTCCGGCGTCATCCCGCCGTCTCCGGTCGTCGTCGAGGTCCCCATCATGCTCGCGCCCTTTCCCAAAGCCGCCTTCGCAGTGGCGGAGAGGGCCCCAAAACTCATGCCGGCGATGGTTATCGGAATCTCCAGCTCGATCGGCTTCTTGGCGAAACGGGTGCCGAGCACCGTCTTGGTGGAGCAGGCTTCCCGATACCCTTCGAGTGGATACCGGGACATCGATGCGGTCAAGAAGGTGAGGTCGTCGAAGTTCGGAAGCTTTCTTTTCGCTCCCATCCCGCGGATGTCGTAACGGCCAAGCTCGGCCGCGTTCTGGATCCACACGATCGCCGAAGGTGGAAAGCTGTGGCTGATCTCGCGGCTCATCCGTACGCCTGCCTTTTCGATGCGTCGAAGTAATAGAGCTCTTTCGCCGAGGCAACGCGGCGGAACGAAGCCGGGTTTTTGTCTATACCGGCCCGGTTCAGGAGCTCTTGAAGCTTCGAGCGATCCGATTCGGTCATCTCCTGAATCTCCGCGTCCGCGCCGAGTCCGGCGATCTCGCCGCCGACATAGATCACCGCCTCGTAGAGGGAATCGCCCAGATCTTGGGCCGCGTCGCCGCAGATGATGATCGTGCCGAGCTGGGCCATGAAGCCGCACATGTTGCCGGCGTTCCCGCCGACGACGATCTCGGCGCCCTTCAGCGAGATGCCGCAGCGGATCGACACGTCCTTCTTCACGACGAGAAGGCCGCCATGCGCGCTCGCACCCGCCGCGGCCGAGGCGAATCCATCGACGCGGATCTCCCCGGCCATCATGTTCTCGCCGACCCCCTGCCCGGTGTTCCCAGAGACCCGGATCGTCGCGCCCTGGTTCATCCCGCCGCAGTAGTAGCCGACGTGTCCGTCGATCTTCACCTCGATGCCCCGTTCGAGGCCGACAGCCAGATTGTGCCGACCCCCGGGGTTCGCGAGCTCGGCGGACGCACCCGACGAGAGCGACCGAAGCGTTTCGTTGATCGTTGAGAGATCGGTCGCGTTGCAGTCTATCGGGCCCACCGATGCACCTCCTTGGGCCTCGGCTCGTAGAGCTCGGCGCCTTGGATCCCGGGCAGATGGGCAAGAGCCCGAAACTCCGAGGCGCAGGCGACGTACTCGTCGGTCTCGGCGACGACCATCGGCTTGCAGGCATAGGGATCGCGCGTCACGGCGAACTGCCCATCCAAACCGATCACCAGGGTGAAGAATCCGGAGAACGACGTTGCCAGGCGCTCGATCGCCTCTTCCAGGGAATCCCCGGAGGAGAGCCGCCACTGCAGAAACCGGGCGGCGACCTCCGTGTCGTTCTCGCTGTCGAACCGGATGCCTTCGTCCACGAGGTTTCGGCGGAGCGTGTTGTGGTTCGCAAACGAGCCGTTGTGCACGACGCAGAGATCGGATCCGGCGCAGTACGGATGAGATCCTTCGACGTCCACCGCCGACTCGGTCGCCATCCGGGTGTGCCCGATCATGCAGGAACCCGACGCCCGTCCGAGCCCGTAACGATCCGCGATCTCCTCCGGGGTCCCGACGTCCTTGTAGATCTCCATCGCCTTTCCCACTCCCAGGACCTGGAGCTCCGGATGTGACTCGCTGACGAAACGGTCCAGCGCGGAGGGCTCGGATCCGGCGCGGAGCACGGCCTGGGATCCGATGACGTCGACCGACGCCTCTCCACCAAAGGCAGACTCCGCCCCCTTCCTCAACAGCTCGAAATCGAAGCCTTCCGGGCCGCGGACCGACACCTTCGCCCGACCGTCTCCGCGTCGATAGAGCGCTACACCCGCCGATTCCGGGCCGCGCTCGCTCATGGCGGTCAGCATCGGGACGAACCACTCGCCGAGCCTTTCCTCGAAGGCATCCGTCCGGGCGAACAGGCCGAGTACGCCGCACATGGTCGGTCAGAAGAACCGGAGGTAGCGGTCGACCTCCCAGTCGGTGACCGCCCGGCGGTACTCTTCCGATTCAGCTCTCTTCAGCCGTATGAATTCGGCCGCCAGGTTCTCGCCGATCCCGGCCCTCACCACCGGGTCCGCCTCCAGTGCGTCGAGGGCCTCGTCCAGACTCTGCGGTAGGTTCCCGATCCCCAACTTCTTCCGCTCTTCGGCAGTGACCTTGTAGAGGTTGATGTTCCTGGGCTCCCCCGGATCCAGGTCGTTCTGGATGCCGTCGAGTCCGGCGGCAATGGCCGCGGCGGTGAAGAGATACGGGTTGGCCGAGCTGTCGCCGCTGCGAATCTCGATGTGGTTCCCGGCGACGCGGACGAACGCCGTCCGGTTGTTGTCGCCGTAACAGACGAACGTCGGCGCCCAGGTCGCGCCGGACGCGACCCCGCCGACGACCATCCGTTTGTACGAGTTGACCGTCGGGCAGGAGATCGCGGTCATCGCGGCGGCATGCTCGAACAGGCCGCCGAGGAACTGATAGCCGAGCTTCGCCAGCCCCAGGCCCCGGGGATCGTTTTCGTCGGCCAGATCGTTGCCGCCGTTCTTGCCGAGCGACAGGTGCATGTGCATTCCGCTCCCCGTCCGATCCGACATCGGTTTCGGCATGAAGCTGCAGATGAGACCGTGCTTGCGGGCGATGCTCTGACTCGCCATCTTGAACAGGATGTAGCGGTCGGCTGTGGTCACCGCGTCAGCGTAGGTGAAGTTGATCTCGAACTGTCCGTTCCCGTCTTCGTGATCGATCTGGTAGA
>JAPUIN010000331.1 GCA_027297005.1 Acidobacteriota bacterium | reverse complement strand
GCGGCGCTGCTTGTGCTCGGCGCCTGGGCCGGCCCCGAACTGACCGGCACGGTTCATTACCGGGGGCGGCACCGTATCGAAAGCAGCGGGATCGAGAGCCTCACCGGGTCGGGGGTTCTGGATGCCGTCGGGCACTACAGGCCCGCGGGGAGGGAGGCGCTGCCGCTGGAAGTGACAGCGCGTCTTCAAACGCTCGGTGAGACGCTGCGGATCACCGGAGGCGTCATCCGTGCCGGGGCGGTTCGTGGCGCCTTCTCCGGGAGCGTCAGAAAGGGGGAAGGGATCCGGTTGCGGCTCGACGGGGCGGGGGAGGATCGCGAGCTGCTCGCGCCGATCTTCAGGGTTGACCCACGGACGGTGCCGGGCGAGGCGGCCTCGGACGATGAACCGACACCCTGACAGGCTCATCGTGTCCCGAGTCAGACACAAGTCACCCATGGTGCCGGCCCTCGCATCAGGTAAGGATCGCCGGCCGGATTCGAGTCCTTCGCCCGCGGCGCCCCCCTCCTCCTAGTGAGGGCTGAGCCGCTCGGCGATCGACCTCCCGCTTGGTGGTCGTCCCGTGCGCTCGGCCTTGGCATCAAGCCGCTGCAACGCATCCTGCACGTATCGCACCCCGATCCATCGGAATGGCTCCGGCTCCCAGGATGGCGAGCGATGACCGACCAGAGGCAGTGCCGTCAGGTCGGTCTGTCGCTCGAGGATCAGATCGGACAGGGTGCGCCCCGAGAGGTTGGCGAGGGCGACGCCGTGCCCCGTGTACCCGCAGGCGGTGGCGAGACCGCGGGCACGGTCGTGGGAGATCTCCGGCATCCAGTCGCGCGGCATCCCGAGCGGCCCTCCCCAGGCGTGCGTGAAACGTGTGTTGCGAAGCGTCGGGAACCAGGTCCGTGCCAGGTTGCGCAGGATCTCGTGGGTCTCCTCGTCACGGTCGTAGGTGTCGGCGATCGCTGAGCCGAAGCGATAGGGCGCGCCCCGCCCGCCGAACAGAATCCGTCCGTCGGCCGTGTGGTTCAGGTAATCGATCATGAGCCTGAATGACGCGATACATTCCCGCCCCGCCCAGCCGATCTCGGACCATTGGGAATCTGACAGCGGCTCCGTGAGGACGATCAGTGAATAGACTGGCAGCAGACGGCGTTTCAGACCGGGGAGCTGGGTGAGGTATGCCTCGCCCGCGAGAACAATCGTGCGGGCGCGCACGTCGCCGCGCGCGGTGCGGAAGGTGGGAGTGCTCCCGGTCGTCATGTCGGTGACGGCCGTCTGTTCGTAGATCACCCCTCCCAGACGCTCGATGGTCCGGGCCAGCCCGCGCGCGAGCCGGCCAGGATGAACAGAGGCGTACGACTTGAAAAACAACGAGCCGACGGCGCTGGTGACGCGCACGCGCCCGGCTGTTTCCTTCGCGTCGAGGATCTCCTGCTCGTCGCCGAACCCGAAGCGCTCGAACGTTTCGGCGTATTCATGCATCTCCTTGAGATGGTGGGGGCCGCGCGCGATGTACATCCCCCCCCCGCGATGGAACCCGGAATCGATCTCCTCATCCGCGCAGACGCGACCAATCTCCGCGACGGTGCGATACATTGTCGCCTGCAGCTCCCTCGCGGCCTCACGGCCGTAAAGGCGGGCGACGGCGTCGATCCCGATGTTCAATTTCGGAGAGCACCACCCGCCGTTGCGTCCCGACGCCCCGAAGCCGGCGATCTCTCTCTCGAGGATGGCGACGCGCAGCGCCGGATCTTTCTTGAGCAGGTAGTAAGCGGTCCACAGTCCCGTATAACCGGCTCCGAGGATCGCGACATCGACATCGATCGATCCGTCGAGAGGGGGACGTGGCGCCAGCGGATCACTCGCCGTCTCGAGCCAGTAGCTGTAGGTGGAATAGTCCCGCAAGCGACAGTGCCTCTTTTGGTAACCCCTGCGTGGAGAAGCCGCATGGTATCACAGGGCCCCGGTGTTCCGATCGAGGACCCGCAACCGGCCCCCGCTGAAGATGGTGCCTGACTTGCCTTCCACGTCGGAGAACCTTATTGTGGCTGAAACAGAATCGGAATGGAGAGGGCCGGCAATGGTCCCGTCTCGATTGAAGCTAGGCCAACATGTCCCACACGCCACCGCGATCGCGATGATCACGTGGGGGATTCTTATGGCGACGCCGGCACGCGCCCGCGTGATCGCCGTCACGGTTCCGGTGAAGGGGATGACCTGCGCCCTCTGCACACGCAGCGTCGAGGAGTCAATTCGCGGGCTCGGCAAGATCGCGGGTGTGAAGGCCGACCTCTCGGATGCGGCGGTGCGCGTCGAGGCGGAGAATGGAGCCGGATTGTCGATCAGACGCGTACGGGATCGTGTGAAAAAGGCCGGATTTGAAGTGGACGGCGAGTGCGAGGTGACGGCGCTCGGCGCCTTCACGGTGAGCCAGGGGCAGCGGATCACCTTCACGATCTCCGGAGTCGGAACCGTCTACCAGATTCTCGAGGGGCATCAGTTCATGCAACTCATGAAGAAGCACGCGGATCTGAGAGGTGAATTCAGGTTGAGCTTCAGATTGCATGATCACCCGTACTGGAATCCACCCGGGATCGCTGTGACCGGTTTCGAGAAGATCGAGCCGGACGAAAAGGCGGAGGGATCGTGAGGGGGTCTCGAGATGCCGCCATGCGGCTGGTGGCCGTGGCCGCCGCGATCCTGCTGTGCGGCGCCGGCCCTGGGCAGCCCGCGAAGCCGGACGGCGCGCAGCCCGGAAACGATCCGTTCGCGGCCCTCACGCTGGAGGGTGTCGATGGGCGCACGATCGATCTGGCCGACTACCGTGGCAAAGTGCGCGTGTTCGACATCTGGGCCAGCTGGTGCGGGCCGTGCCGGCAGATCATCCCGGAGCTGAACGAGCTGCACGCACGCCACCGCGATCGCGGGTTGGTCGTCATCGGCATGTCGGTGGACGAGCATGCCGCCGGCGTGGTGGTGTTCCAGAGAAAGATCCCCCTGCGCTACCCGAACGGAATGTTCAACGAGGACGCGGCAGCGCTTTTCGGGTACCCGAAGGTCGTCCCGACGACCTACCTTGTCGATCGCGACGGCAGGATCCGCAAGCGGTTCCTCGGATATGTCGATGCCGGTAGGCTGGAGAAGGCGGTTCTCGAACTGCTCTAACCTTCGGTGGTCGTCCGTTCGGGCGGCCAGATCCTCGGTGGCAGCGGGAGCCTGGTGAGGCATGTGGGACAGGCTCCTAGCGCCAGCGTTCCAGCCAGCGGTCCACCTCGGCCAGATAGTTCAGGGCGAAATAGAGGAATGATGCAATCGGCAGGGCCAGTCCCACCAGCACGTTCCGGAACCCGCGTACAGGCCGCCTAGCGTAGACCTCGATGATGACGACGAAGAGAGCGATGATCGCCGTCGAGACCAGGACGAAATGCAGCAGGAAGAACACCCCGCTGAACAGACGGTAGGGCAGTTGGTCCTGTTCGAGCGGTGCGATACCAAGGACATCAGGGCCGAGCAGGTAGAACGACCAGGAAACGAGGAAAAGCCAGTTTAGATGGAAGCAGGCCTTCGTGACGGCCGGATAGCGGATCGAGCCCTCCGCCCGATCGGCCCGCTTCGGTTCGTCCTCCTGACGCATTCGGTCGTGGTGCCTCGCAAAATCGGGAGCGCTGTCATAGGAGCCTGGCCGGGTATCAGGCTCCTGGGGAGGGGCGATCATTCATGCCGCCGGGCGGAAAGTCAATCGCGGCAGGGTCGGCGGTGTGGCGCCGCGAAAGGGTCGTCGAGGTGCGGAAATCTTTCAAATTCCGCCCGGAACGGCTACCATTGAGTATCACCCTTCACCCAATCATCCGGGGGATGCTCGATATGGAAGGTCGCCGTGTCCGGCTGGGCGACGACATCGACGACTATTGCGCGCGCTGTCGACTGATCATGAATCACGGCGTCGTCGGCATGGTCGGCGACGCTGTCAAAAAGGTCCGTTGCCAGACCTGTAAGTTCGAGCACGATTACCGGAGGGGGCAGTTACCCTCGCGACGCAAGACGGCAACGCAGAAGCTCTTCGACGAGGTGTTGAAGGGAGCGCGCCCGGTGGAGACGGCCGAACCGGAGGCGCCGCCAGCGCCGCCGGTCTATGCGCCGCGCAAGCTCTACACGATCCGACGAACGACCGGCGGCAAGGCGCCGGTTCCGCCACGAAAACCACAACGACGCTGAGCGGCCTGACGCAGAACCCGGACAGGCTCCTGGTGGCAGGAGGGATGCCCCGATGACCCGACGGACCCGTTCGCCGTCTGGCCCCGTCGGAGAGGACCGTCCCGCAGAGGCTGGAGGGGGGAGTGGGAGCGGACCCCGGCCGGTTGAGGAGATCGAACGGGTCCGGGAACTCGACGGCGGGTCGGTCGTCCAAGAGGCCGGGGATCAGCACGGAACCTCGGACCGGGCCGCAACCTCGGGCGAAACCGGCCTGCAGGGAGCCCCCGATTTCGACACGATCGTCGAACGCTACGGCGCGAGACTCTTCGGGCTTGCCTACCGGCTGACCGGCTGCATAGAGGATGCCGAGGACCTGTCCCAGGAGGCAATGGTGCGCGCCACCAGGAGCGTGGAACGGTTTCGCGGCGAGGCCGACTATTTCACCTATCTCTACCGGGTCGTGCTCAACCTGTGGCGCAATCAACTGCGCAGCCGGCGCCGCTGGCGGATGGTCTCACTCTGGGGATCGGGGCGGCGTGACGAGGCCGGGCGCAGAACGTTGCGGGAGCTCCAGGACACCACTCCGGGGCCGCACGACCACCTCGTCGGACGCGAGCAGACTCACCGGATTCAGGAGCGGCTGGCCCGGCTAGATCCCGGCCTGCGGGCTGTCCTGATCCTGCGAGTGGCTGAGGATCTCGAGTATGAGGAGATCGCGAAGGTGCTGGATATTCCGATTGGAACGGTCCGCTCGCGGTTGGCGCGGGCTCGATCCCGGATCAGGCGATTGATGACGGAGTAGAGAAGAGATGGCGGAACGATACGACTACGACCTCGACGAAACCCTGAACCTCTACCTCGACGGGCGTCTGTCCGGCGAGAAGCGCGAGGCGTTCGAGCGGCGCATGCAATCCGATCCTAAGCTCCGCCGTGCCGTCGAATTTCACCGTGGATTGACGCTCGACCTTCGCGAGGAGACGCCGTCCCTCCCGCCCGGCTACGCGGGGAGGGCGCAGGCCAGGCTTCGGGCGGACGCCGGGGCTGCGCGCGAGTCGCGCCGTCTGTTCTGGTTCAGCAGCCCGGGCAGCCTGCGCATTCTGGCTACTGCGGGGGTGATGCTGGTCGTCGCCCTGGTCCTGTGGCCGGTGGCCCGCCGCGCCATGTCACCCACGTCCGACGCGCTGGACTTCCCGGACTCGATCGACAGGGGAGCGGCCGTCGGTCAGGAGCCGGCACAACCGGATGAAGAAACGCTGGAGGCGCTCCGATCGCTGGGCTACATCTCATCGGGCGGAGGCGGCGTGGACGAGAAATACGCGCAGCCAGTGGATGTGATCGCCGATAAGGTGTCCGGATCGGCTGCGGTCGAGAATCCCTCGAAAGCGGAATTGCCGGGGATCGCGGCGGGGAGAGAGCGACCCTCCGATGGGGTGGCGAAGGAGAGAGCGGCCCTATCGGACGAGGAGATCAAACAGGTGCCTGCGGGGGCGCTGCTCTTAGCCCGGAAGGGGAAGAGCAAAGGTGACGATCCCGCCGGGGACGGGATGGCGTTCCAGGTTCTCTCGGTCGGTCGAGCGCCCAGACTGGGGCGTGATCACGAGGTGATCGCAGCAGATGGAGCCTGGTTGGCTCTCTTCGAGGGGAGCCGAGACGGTCCGCCCGTCATCGACTTCACCAGGGAGCGGGCCGTCCTGTTGCAGGAAGCCCTCGGAAGTGATCCGGCGGCCCGTTTGAACGTCGACACAGTCACCGTGCAGGCGGGGATCCTGGTGATCACCTGCCGCGTCGAGAGGCCGGAGGCCTCCGCCGACGAGACCTTCGGGCCGGGTCAGGTCGTCCTGGTTCCGGCCGGGGACCTTCCGATTCGCATCGTCATCCTGCCCTAGGAGCGCGTCGCTTCGCTTGACCGGCCGCTCCGCGCTGTGATAGCAAACCAGTTTCACGGGCGGGAGTGTTTTACAGGGAGAACGCATGGGATTGAGCAGCCTGCAGCTGAACGTCCAGATGACGTGGATCGACTTCGCCATCATCGGCATGTACATCCTGCTGATGCTCGGTGTCGGATACTACATCCACCGCAAGGCGCCCAACTTCGACGAGTACTTCATCGCCGGTCGGGCGATGACGACGCCGATCCTGATCTGCACGCTGGTCTCCACCTACTACGGCATCGATGTCCTGTTCGGGACGTCGGAGCTCGCCTACAACGAGGGGCTGGTCGCTTTCTTCGGATACTCGCAGCCAACCTACCTGTTCTTCATCGTGGCGGCATTCTTCTTTGCCAAGCGGCTGCGCGAGGCCGAATTCAAATCCCTGCCGGACGTGCTCGAGCGTTACTACGGCCGTCCGGCCGGCCTGGTCGGTGCCGTGGCATCGTTTGTTTACGCCCTTCCGGCCGTGGGGTTGTTCGGCCTGGGGATGGTCTTTCATGTGATCTTCGGCCTCGACTGGCGGATCGGAGCCCTGGTGATCGGCCTGGTGGCGCTCGGATATACCCTGATGGGGGGCCTCTGGGCGGTCGCGATCACCGACACGATTCAGTTCGTCATGATGTGCGTGACCCTCGCGATCGCGATCCCGCTCATCATGGGAAGCGTTGGAGGGCTCGGCGAACTACAGGAGACGCTGCCCGAATCCTACTTTGAACCGTTGGGGGGGATCCCGATCGGGCTGGTGATCATCTATGCGGCCACCGGCCTGGCAGTCCTGGTCGACCCTGCCTTCTACCAGAGGATCTTCGCGGCGAAGGATTTCACCAAGGTCCGCAACGCCCTGCTGATTGGGATCGTCGTCTGGGGCGCGTACGACTGGTGCGTGACGGCGACCGGCATGCTCGCGGCCGGCGCCGCACAGGCCGGCACGATCCCTCTCGACACGCATCCCGACACCGCGCTTCTGAAGATCGTCGTCTTCGCGCTCCCGGCCGGCCTCACGGGGCTGTTCCTCGCCGGCGTTCTCTCCTCTGAGATGTCGACGATCGATTCCTACTGCCTGGTGGCGGGTGGCAACCTGGTCTATGACATCTATCGCCCGATCTTCAACCCGAAGGCGAGCGATGAGCAGCTCGTGCGCCTCACGAAGTGGGGGATCATCGTCTCCTGGATCGTGGGGTATATCCTGGCGCTTGCCTTCGACCGGCTGCTGGCGATGTGGGTCTTCATGGCGACGTTGTTGACCTCGACCGTCCTCATTCCGATCACCGTGGGGTTATTCTACAGGGGACGCAAGACGCGGCTGGCGGGGCTGCTCGGGTGCTCGTTCGGCTTCCTCGGCTCGATCATCTATTACATAATTCTGTATGCCTGCGGCACGTATGACGAGGAGTACGCCACCTACATCTGGAACTTCACTTTCGGCGGCTCCGAGTTCAGTATCTGGCAGGAGTATGCGCTCTTCTTCACCCTGCCGCTGTCGCTCGCAGGATTCCTCCTGGGGAACATGATCGGGCGGACGGTCCATCAGCCCCCGGCCGAGGTGCGCGCATGAATCTCTGGGATGTCGTGACCTGGATCATGGTCGTGGTGCTGGGTGTGAGCGCCGTGGTGATCTTCGGGCTGTTCCTGAAGGATATCCGCGGCGTGCTGGAGGGCGGGGAAGACCGCAAGGAGGCCGCACGTCGGAGTGGATCGCAGGGGCCGGAAAACTAGAAGCCTCTCCGAGTGATCATCCGGAGAATCGCGGCACATCGTTGATGGGGGGATCGGCTTCTACGGTCCGGTCCGCAGCGAGTCGAGGTAGCGCCGGCTCTCCACGGCGACGACCCCCGCCAGCCCGAGCAATCCGACCAGATTCGGAATAGCCATCAGGCCGTTCATGACGTCGGCAAGCGACCAGACCAGCTCGACCTTCATCACGGCGCCGACCCCCACCATCAACGTGAACAGCACGCGGTATGGCACGATCGAGCGCTCCCCCAACAGGTACTCGGTGCACTTCTCCCCGTAATAGCTCCACCCGAGCACCGTCGAGTAGGCGAACAGCACCAGGCCGATCGCCACGATGATGCCGCCGGAGTCTCCCGGCAGGCTGAGGTTGAAAGCGGTCGTCGTCAGCGCCGCGCCGGTCAGCCCCTCCCGCCAGGCGCCGCTGGAGATGATGACGAACCCGGTCATCGAGCAGACGACGATCGTGTCGATGAAGGTCTGCGTCATCGAGACCAGCGCCTGAACGACCGGATCGCGCGTGCGGGCGGCCGCCGCGGCGATCGGGGAGCTGCCGAGGCCCGATTCGTTCGAGAAGACGCCGCGGGCAACGCCGTAGCGGATCGTCTCGCGCAGCGTGGCCCCCATGAAGCCGCCGATCGCCGCCGTCGGATGGAAGGCGTCGGACAGGACGAGTCCCACGATCCCGGGGATCTCGCGCCAGTTGAGCAGCAGCGCGACCAACGCCCCCGCCATGTAAACGACGATCATGCCCGGGACGAGAACCGAGGTGATCCGGGCGACCCCACGGATGCCGCCCAGCAG